>NZ_DASYZI010000073.1:0-8329 GCF_035946395.1 Actinocrinis sp. | reverse complement strand
GAACGGGAAGTCGTGTACGGCCAGGGCATCGTCCAAGAAGATTTCCGATCCGGTCAGCGCCAGGGCGACCGCCGTCAGATGGGCTCCCGCTGCGAATGCCAGTTGGGTGAGCGTGGGTAGCGCGCGCAGTTGCTTGTCCAGGTCGATCAGCGGCAGGTCCGGGCGAATCACCGGTATGCCAGGTGGTAGGGATATTTCGTCCGTCTGGCCGACCAGGCCGCGCTGGCGTCCCCTCGGGAACAGCCGGTTGGTCAGGTCCATCGCATTGCTCTGCAACGTCGGGCCCGCTACGCCCTCGGCGACGATCAGATCGCACTCACGCAGTCTGCGCCGTACTTCCGCGTAGAACGAAGGTGCGGCGAAGTGGACCATGGGATACAGCACGAATTTCAGTGGCGTATCCGCACGGCGCAGCGTGGTCGCCGCTGAGCGGATCGCGTAACCGGTCACCTCAAGAATCTGCACGGCATCCCCCGCAGCCCTTACCCCGAACCGAACCCCGACCCCGTTATCGGCCCTTTTCGAACTTGACACTTGACCGTGGTCGGCGGCGCAGGGGCAGCCGACGCGCAGCGGCGGGCGTCCCTACAGCCGCCCACAAGGCCGCAGTCACGTTCGAGAGCCGTTATCGGCGGTATACCCCTGATACGCGCCGTCGCAATCGCGAGGGGCTACGTCCCGGTTCCGGCACGGCGTTGCACGAGTACGAACTCGGACAATAGGTCCTTCGCCTCGCGCACCAGCGGTCGCAGGATCTTGAAACGGCTAAGTGCGACGAGGCGGGCGACGACGGCTGTGGCACGGGCGACGAGGCGGGTGGTGCGGACCGTGTCCGGGGAGCGGTCGTAGACCCAGTAGAGCACGATGCCCATGTGGTAGAGCCACAGCAGCTCGGGCAGCAGCTCGGCGATGTCGGCGTCGAGCTTGGCGTCGGAGCCGGCGAGGACTCCACGGTAGAGCTCGATGACCGCGTTGCGGGCCGGCTCGGACTCGGCGGAGAAGGGGCTGAGCGGGCTGGCGGGGTCGGCGGCGTTCTTGAACAGTTGTGCGGAGAACTCGTGGTAGGGCGCCGCGATGGCCATCCATACGTCGAGCGCCGTGCGGAGACGGTCGCCGAAGTCGCGCTTGTCGGCGAGGCGGGCGGGCAGGCGCTCGCGGTGCTCGTCGGCTATCAGGTCGTAGAAACCCTGGACCAGGTGTTCCTTGGAGGCGAAGTAGTAGTACGCGTTGCCGACGGAGACGCCCGCTTCCTCGGCGATGGCGCGCATGGTGGTGCGGTCGTAGCCGCGCTCGCGGAAGAGGCGCAGGGCGGTCTCCAGGATCAGGGTCCTGGTCTGCTCGCTCTTTGACGAGTTGGTTTTGGGCACACGGGTGCGGGCCAGGCCCCCAGCAGCCTGGCCCGCACCTGCCCCCGCTTCAGTGCCGCCGGGGTGCCCGTCGTCGGCGCCGGGCACGACCCCGTTGTCGCTGTCGTAGTCGCTGCGGTTGTCGTCATCACTGCGACTGTCGCCGGCGGCCGGGTTGGTCTCGGTGCTCATGGGCACGAGTGTGCCGTCACCTGGTCGGTGCCGGGCTCTCGGGTAGGCCGAGCTGGTGGGCCAGATCGGCCAGCGCGCGACGGCGGTACCGGTTGAGCACCAGGATGTCGGCCAGATGCAGGGCGCCGAGGATGAGCAGCACGGTGCCGATCTTCACCGACAGCGCCTCGAACAGGCCGCGGGTGTCGGCCACGGCCGGGCCGTAGCGCAGCCACAGTGCGTCGAAACCCAGGTTGACCAGGCAGAAGCCGACGACGAACAGGTGGTTGACCGCCTCGGCGAGCCGCTGGTCCCCGTGGAAGATCTCGGAGAGGAAGACCAGCCCGGCCCGGCTGAAGGTGCGGCCGACCCAGACGGTCAGGGCGATGGTGATGACGAGGTAGACGATGTAGGTGAGAACGGTGAGGTCCATGGGGACCCCTCTCCGGCCGCGTGGGGCGGCCTTGGATGGAGCTGCTTCTTTTGAACACGTTCAGTTTCTGCGTTGAGCGTAGCGCCGAATTCGAACGCGTTCAAATCTTGGCCTCGGCGACCGGCTGTGATTCGCGCCACCTAGCCAAGTGGGCAGGACGGGGGCATAGTTACCGGCAAGTAACGCGCTCTACGCGACCATCCGTCTGGAGGCCGACCCCCATGAGCACGACTGATACGTCAGCTTCGCCATCCCTTTCACCGGGGACATCCGGGATGTCTCCGGAAATAAAGGAGATTCTGGACGCGATCAACGCCGGAGACACCGCCCCTGATGCGTTCGGCTCTCTCGCGCTTCCCACGGAGTACCGGGCCGTCACGGTGCATGCGGACGAGACTGCGATGTTCGAGGGCGTGAGCACGCGGGAGAAGGATCCTCGGCGCTCGCTGCACCTCGACTCGGTCCCGGTGCCGCCGCTCGGGCCCGGCGAGGCGCTGGTCGCCGTGATGGCCAGCGCGATCAACTACAACACCGTGTGGACCTCGATCTTCGAGCCGGTGCCCACCTTCGCCTTCCTGCGCAAGTACGGGCGGCTGTCCTCGCTGACCAAGCGGCACGACCTGCCGTATCACGTGATCGGCTCCGACCTGGCCGGCGTGGTGCTGCGCACCGGGCCCGGGGTCAACAGATGGCGGCCCGGCGACGAGGTCGTCGCGCACTGCCTGTCGGTGGAGCTTGAGGACGCGGCCGGGCACGACGACACCATGCTCGACCCGGAGCAGCGGATCTGGGGCTTCGAGACGAACTTCGGCGGGCTGGCCGAGCTCGCGCTGGTCAAGACGAACCAGCTGATGCCGAAGCCCGCTCACCTGAGCTGGGAGGAGGCGGCGTGTCCCGGTCTGGTGAACTCGACGGCGTACCGGCAGCTGGTGTCCAAGAACGGCGCGGCGATGAAGCAGGGCGACATCGTGTTGGTCTGGGGGGCGTCGGGCGGGCTGGGGTCGTATGCGACGCAGTACGCACTGAACGGCGGCGCGATCCCGGTCTGCGTCGTCTCCTCGCCGCAGAAGGCTGACATCTGCCGGGCGATGGGGGCCGAACTGGTCGTCGACCGCACCGCGGAGGGATACCGGTTCTGGTCCGACCCCTCGACGCAGAACCCGAAGGAGTGGCAGCGGTTCGGCGCGCGTATCCGTGAACTGACCGGCGGCGAGGACCCCGACATCGTCTTCGAGCATCCGGGCCGGGAGACCTTCGGCGCCTCGGTCTACGTGGCCCGGCGCGGAGGCACCGTGGTGACCTGCGCCTCGACCAGCGGCTATCTGCACGAATACGACAACCGCTACCTGTGGATGAACCTGAAGCGGATCATCGGCTCGCACTTCGCCAACTACCGGGAGGCGTGGGAGGCGAACCGGCTCGTGCAGAAGGGCCGCGTGCATCCGACCCTTTCGCGCACGTATGCGCTGGCCGAGGCGGGTCAGGCGGCCTTCGACGTCCACCGGAATCTGCATCAGGGGAAAGTGGGCGTACTGTGTCTAGCACCGGAAGAAGGACTGGGGGTGCGTGACAGCGCACTGCGGGAGCGATATCGGAGCGCGATCGAACGCTTTCGTAACGTCTAAGGCCCCCCGGCCCGGAATCTGACACCATTGTCTGTCATGGGATATGGGCGCGTGGACGAACGAACCGGATACGGTTCCCGCTCCCCCCATGACGACCCTGGTGACGCACGGTTCCAGGAATACTACTCAGCGCAGCCGAACGACTCCGGTTACGCCGACCCGGACCCGCGGCGGGTCTGGGAGCCCGGTCAGGACGAGTCGGTCCCGCAGTCGTCGGGCTCGACCGGAAGGCGCGGGAAGACGGCCGACCGCGGCGGCGGGCGGCCGCGCGAGAACCGGGAGCAGACGGGTCCCGAGCAGAGCATGCGCAGCTATGACCGGTACGAGGTCGAGGCTCACCTCGACGAGCTCGAAGCGCACCTGGGCCGGGTCCGCACCGAGCGCGACGAGGCCATCGCGCATGGGGAAGACCTCGGCTACCAGGTCGAGGTGCTCCGCTCCAAGCTGCACGAGCTGCGCCGCAACAACTCCGGCCCGAACTACAACAACATCTCCGGCCAGGTCGACCAGATGCTGCGCAACGCGCAGGCACAGGCCGATCAGGTGCGCTCGCAGGCGCAGCAGGAGGCGCAGCGCTTCCAGGCCGACTTCGAGCAGCGCCGGCGCAACCTGGAGGCGGAGCTCGCCGAGCGCCGCCAGCGCGGCGAGGCCGAGGTCAACGAGACCGTGGCCTGGGCCGAGCGGGTACGCAACGAGACCGAGCAGATGCGCCGCCAGGCCTCCGAACAGGCCCGCGCGCAGGTCGAGTCGGAGCTGCGGCAGCTGCGCGAGCAGGCCGCCAACGAGGTGCGCCAGGCCCAGGAGTACGCCCAGCAGATGCGCGCCTCGCTCCAGGCCGAGGCGCAGCAGACCGCGGTGGCCGCGCGTACGCACGCCGACCAGATGGTCGCCAAGGCCAACGCCGATGCGCAGCGCGTGCTCCAGGAGGCGCAGGCCGCCGCCGAGGCCGCGACGGCGCGGGCCACGGCGCACGAGCGCGACGCCGCCGAGCAGGCCGGCTCCGCCTCCACCAGTGCGCAGAAGCTGATGACGATGGCGCAGACCGAGGCCCAGCGGGTCCGGTCGGAGGCCACCGCACGCGCCGAGCAGCTCAAGTCCGACTCCGAGGCCGAGGCCGGGCGGCTCAAGGCCGAGGCGGCGGCGACCGCCGCGCAGGCCATGGCCAAGGCGACCGCGACGGCGAACGCGCAGCGCGAGCAGGCGGCGGCGAACGTGGCCGAGGCGGACCGCAAGGCCGCGCAGACGCTGGAGAAGGCCGCCGCCACGGCCGAGAAGCTGATCGCGGACGCCACCGAGCAGACCCGGCGGCACGACGAAGCCGTCCGGGCCGAGGCCGCCGCGCTGCGCGACGAGGTCCAGGAACTGCACAGCGAGGCCAGACGGCTGCACGAGGAAGCGGCCGGCGCGCATGACGTGGCCACGGCGGCGGCCCGGAAGATCACCGACGCCGCGCAGGCGGCTGCGGACGAGCACCGTGCGGCGGTCGACGCCGCGGCGGCCACCGTGCGCGACGAGGCTCACGCCGAGTCGAGCCGGGTACGCGAGGAGGCCGCGGCCGAAGCGCAGCGGCTGCGCGGCGAGGCGACCAGCGTGCGCGACGAGGCCCGCGCCGTGGCAAGCAGGGAGCGCGAGGAGGCCCGCGCCGAAGCGACCCGAGTGCGCGACGAAGCGGACGCCGAGTCGGGCAGGGTACGTGACGAGGCCCACTCGGATGCGGCGCGGGTGCACGAGGAGACCGCCGCCGCGGCGGACGCGGTGCGCGCGGACGCGCAGTCATATGCCGAGCGGGTCAAGACCGAGGCGGAGCGTGCCGCTGAGAAGACCCGGATGCAGGGGCTCTCCGAGGCCGAGAAGACCGTCGGCCAGGCGCGCACCGCCGCCGAGGAGACACTCGCGCAGGCCAAGGCCGAGGCGGACAAGACCAGGGCCGGCCTGATCGCCGAAGGCAACCAGGCCAAGGCCAAGGCGCTGGACGAAGCCGAGAAGACGCGGGCGAAGGCCGGCGTCGAGGCCGAGAAGCTGCGGTTGGACACCGAGGCCGGCGTCGAGGCGATGCGCTCGGCGGTGCGTGCCGAGATCACCCAGCTGCGGCAGAAGAACGAGGCCCGCAACGCCGATCTCACCGAGCGGGCGCAGCAGGACGCCGACGCCACGCGGGAGGCGGCGCGGACCGATGCCGAACGGATCGTCGAAGAAGCGCGCACACAGGGCGCCAAGGCGGTCGCCGCCGCCCAGGCCGAGGCGAAGGCGGTGCGCAAGGCGGTCGAGGGCCTGATCGACAAGGCCGAGCAGGACGCCGCCACCATGCGCGCCGAGGCCGGGTCGGAAGCGCTGTCGCTGCATCAGCAGGCCGAGAAGGCGCTGGTGGACGCGCGCGCCGACGCCGAGCGGATGCTGGCCGAGTCCCGCGAGGACGCCGCGCGGCAGCGCGGGGACGCCGAGGCCGACGCGAGCCGGATCCGCGCGGACGCCGCGGAACTCGGCGCGAAGGCGAAGGCCGCGGCGCAGAAGCTCACCGAGGACACCGCGGCGCGGACCGCGCGGGCGATCAAGGAGGCCACGGACGAGGTCGCGGCGATAAGGTCGAGCGCCGACGGCGTGCTGGACGGGGCGAAGGCCGAGGCCACCGCGCTGCTGGCCGAGTCCCGCACGAAGGCCGACGCGATGCTCACCGCCGGGCGCACCGAGTCCGAGCGCACGCGCGCGGAAGCCGCCGAGGCGGCGCAGCGGGTGCGTGACGAGGCGGCGGCGGTCTCCGAGAAGGCCCGCAAGGACGCCGCGGAGCGGCTGGCCAAGGCGGCCCGCGAGGCCGACGCCCTGGTCGGCGCGGCCCGCGACGAGGCCGGGAAACTCGGCGTGAGCTCCAAGTCGCAGGCCGAGCAGCTGATCGCCAAGGCCCGCACGGAGGCGGATTCCATCGCCGCGAAGGCGCGCACCGAGGTGGACCGCATCCGCGCCTCCGCCGAGGGCGTCACCGAGAAGGCGCAGGCCCAGGCTCGTGCCCTCACCTCGGCCGCGCAGGCCGAGGCCGCCCGGATCCGGGCCGAGGCGACCACGGAGGCCGAGCGCACCCGCACCGAGGCGTCGAACGAGGCCGACCAGACCACCAGCGCGGCGCGCAAGCACGCCTCGGAGACCTTGCAGGGCGCGGCCAAGCGCGCCGACGAACTGGTCAACGAGGCCCGGATGCAGTTGCAGAAGGCGACCACGGAGGCGACGAAGATCACCGCCGACGCGACCGCGGGCGCCGACGCGCTGCGCGCCACCGTCGCCGAGCAGGTGGCCGCCGCGCAGCGCGAGGCCCAGCGGATGCGCGCGTCGGCGTCCGAAGAGGCCACGGCGATGAGGGCGGCGGCCGAGAAGACCGCGGACGCCGTGGTGGCCAAGGCCCGGGAGAAGACGCAGACGCTGCGCGCCGAGGCGCAGCGCGACGTCGAGGCGCTCCAGATACGGCGCGAGGAGATCAAGGCGGAGATGAGCCGGGTGCAGGGCGTGCTGGACGCGCTGGCCGGCCCGATCATCAAGCCGCAGCCCAAGTCGACCAAAGACGCGACGCGGTGACCCTGCCCGCATCGGACACCCTGGTCTCGGACACCCTGGCACCAGACAGTGGCGGTGACGGCGGCGGATCGGCTGCACGGAGTGCGAAAAGGCCGGTCGGGACCAGTCAGCGGACCGATACACTCGCCGCATCCCGCAAACGTACGGCGAAGCAGGCGGAGTCGGCGCATCAGAACCCCACCATGGCCTCACGGTTCGCGGTGGTCTCCCGGATCACGGTGCACCGCACGGAGATCGGCGCCTCCGGTGGCCGAATCGCGCGCTTTCCCAGAAAATCGGGGGCGGTGCCTGCCGATCCGACACGCTCAGCCGTTAGTGTGATGACGCTACGCGGCCACCCCATCGGGCGATGGCGACCGCCAATCCGTCTGAGGCGGCCCGGCACCCCCCGGAATCGTGCCAGGATTCCCCTGGAACCCGCGCCATTCCGTACCGGCGGCCCCGCAGACCGCTGACGCAGACCACCCGCACGGCCCCACCGACCTCAACGGTCATCAGGAGATTGAAGAAGAGATGAGCGAGACCACATCGCCCCTCGGTCTGGAGATCGTTCGCAAGGGTTACGACATTCCCCAGACGAACGAGCGGATCACCAAGATCACCAGTGAGCGCGACAGCGCGGTGGCCCGGGTGTCCGCGCTGGAGAAGCGGATCGAGGAGCTGCACCTGGAGAACCAGTCGGTGCAGGCGCAGCTGTCCGACTCGGAGCCGTCCTACGCCGGGCTCGGCGCCCGGGTGGAGAAGATCCTGCGGCTGGCCGAGGAGGAGGCCAAGGACCTGCGCGAGG
This sequence comes from Actinocrinis sp., assembly GCF_035946395.1. Lineage (NCBI taxonomy): Bacteria > Bacillati > Actinomycetota > Actinomycetes > Catenulisporales > Actinospicaceae > Actinocrinis > Actinocrinis sp. The sequence goes on along the minus strand of NZ_DASYZI010000073.1, from coordinate 406 downwards.
AGGCTCGCCGGGCCGCCGACCAGCACCGGGAGCTGGCCGAGCAGGCGGCGGCACAGGTACGCGCGGACGCCGAGCAGTACGCGAAGGAGTGCCGGGCCAAGGCGGAGGCCGAGGGGCTGCGGCTGAACGAGAAGGCCAAGGACGAGGCCAACCAGATCCGGGCCGCGGCCGCCAAGGACGCCGCGGCCAAGCGGGCCGAGGCCGAGGCGCACTACGAGGACATCCGGGCCTCCGCGGCGGCCGCGGCCACCGACTTCGAGACCAAGCTGGCCAAGCGGCGCGAGCAGTCCGAGCGCGATCTGGCGGCCCGTCAGGCCAAGGCCGAGAAGCACCTGGCCGAGGTCGAGACCCGCAGCGAGCAGATCCGCCTTGAGGCGGAGAAGATGCGCACCGACGCCGAGCGCCG
>NZ_DASYZI010000072.1:0-2248 GCF_035946395.1 Actinocrinis sp. | reverse complement strand
TCCGAAGCCGCTTTACGCACTCGCCGGCGCGGGCGACCTCGCAGCCGAGAAGCTGCGGGACGCACCCACGCTGCTGACCGAGGCGGCCGACACGGTCACGACGCTCGCCACCCGGCTCGCCGCCGAGGCCCCGGAGCGGCTTGCCAAGGTGCAGGCTCGGCTGGCCGAGGTGCCGGGTGGGCTCGACCCGCGTTCGGTGGTCGCGACGCTCGACCCGCGCACCGCGCGTGAATCGATCCGCGACGCGGTCGGCAAGGCTGACCCGCAGGCACTGCGCGAGCGCGCGCAGAGCATCGCGCTGAGCCAGGTCGGCCGGATGCTTGAGGCCGCGGGCAAGGCGGTCGAGACCTATGACGAACTGGCCGAGCGCGGCAAGACCGTCCTGGACCGGTATCTCGGCGCGGGCGACTCCGGGCCGTCCGACGTGACCGTGGTCGTCGAGCAGGTCATCGTGGACGAGCACGAGGCGGAGGCTACGTCGAAGACGACCGCGGCAGCCGCGCCGTCCGACGAGGCCGAGCCGGAGATCGAGGACGCTGTCGTCGAGGAGCCTGCCGGGGTGCTGCGCGAGGACGCTGACACTGAGGCCGAGACCCCCGAGCCGCGGGCGAAGAAGACGACCTCGGCCCCGCGTAAGCGGGCTGCGGCGTCCAAGACCACCACGTCTTCCAAGAGCGCGTCTTCCAAGAACACGGTGTCCAAAAGCACGCTTTCCGGTGGCACGGCGTCCAAGAGCGCTAAGGCCTGATCGCGCCGCCGTACGGTTTCACCTGTGATTTCACTTGTGCTGCGCGCGGCGTGATTTCACACCATTTCCCGCTGTACGCTCGAAAGCGCGGTAGGTGATGACCGCGCTTCCGAGCCGGCCGGGCGACAGTCGAGGAGTACGCCATGGGTACGGGCAACGGTCTGATCACCGGCACGTTCTTCAGCGTGTTCAAAGTGATCCTGCTGGCATTGCTGATCTTCGAGATCTTCGCGTTCGTGGACGCCGTGATCCGGCCCGCGTCGGCCTACGAGGCCGCGGGGAAGCTCATCAAGGTGGTCTGGCTGCTGTTCCTCGGCATCGCCGCCTTCTACGACTTTCTCTGGGGAGGGGTCACCTCGATACTGACCATCCTCGGCACGGTCGCCGCGATCGTGTACGTCGTGGACGTGCGCCCGGCGCTGCGCCAGATCTCCCCGCGCCGCGGCAACAAGACCGGTTCGCAGAACGGTCCGTACGGACCGTGGTGACGCTTTCTGATCGCTCATGGGGCAGGCTTCTCAGCTGATTCTCAACCAGCTCTAACTGGCGGCTTATAGCTGTTGGGGCAGGATCGGTCTCACCCCCCAAGGTCGGGGCGAGACGTGAGGCTTCCTCCGCCGCTCCGTAAACCGGGAGAGCCCGACTCCCGGAGGTGCTTCACGCACCGCCGCTGTGGCCCCGCCGTCACCACCCCCGCGTGTGACGAGTGGGGCCACAGCCGTTTTCGGTGCCGAATCCAGGGCCGAGGCGGCGCGATCAGTCGCCGTGCGGTGCGACTGCGGACCACGCGACGGTGACTTCGCCGAGCCGCCATCGGTTGGCCCGGCCCAGGATCGGCCAGGTCGGCCGCAACGATCCGACCGCCTCCATCCAACGCTGCCGGACACCGAGGGCGCCTAGCGCCGCGGCAGTCTGCCAGGCTCGGTCGAGCGCCTTGAGGAAGTCGTGGATCGGCTCCCCGGGCACGTTGCGGTGGATCAGCGCCTTGGGCAGCCGCTGCGCGAACACGGCTGGGGAGTCGAGCGAACCGAGACGTGCGGCGAACGTGAGCGAGCGTGGCCCCTCCCGGCCGAGCGCGACCCACGTGGCGATCCGCCCGTTCTCCGAGCACGTGCCCTCGATCAGCAGGCCGCCGGGGGCCAAACGCGAGCTGAGGGTACGCCAGACGCCCGCGACCTGCGGCTCGTCGTACTGGCGCAACACGTTGAACGCCCGGATCAACGTCGGCGGCCGGTCGACCGGCAGCTCGAAGCCACCGAGCCGGAATTCCAGGCCGGCGCGGACGTACGGCAAAGCCGCCGCGACACGTGACGGATCGATCTCCAGGCCGATCATCTGAATGTCGGGGCGGATGGAGCGCAGGCGAGCGGCCAGCTCGACCGTCGTGATCGGGTGGGCGCCGTAGCCGAGGTCGATGACGAGCGGAGCATCGAGCGTTGCGCGCAGCTGCGCTCCGTGTACGCCGATCAGCCAACGGTCCACCCGGCGAAGGCGGTTGGG
>NZ_DASYZI010000071.1:0-16000 GCF_035946395.1 Actinocrinis sp. | reverse complement strand
TCGAACACGAGTGGCGCGGGTCTGGCGCACACCGGGGCCGAGATCGGTGAACCGGCCGTCGTCGCCGGGATCCTCATCGGCGGTGGCACGGTGCTCGGCTTCGGAACTCGTTACGCGCGCCGCCTGACGGCACGTCGTAAGAACTGAATCCGAACTCTTATCGGATTGCGCCTCGACGGCGTCGTCGTCAATGTAGGGTTCTGTTTATGGCACTCCCACGCGGCCTGCCGGACGGACCTCACCTCGACGACGACGCCGTGTGGCGAATGGATGAGGACCCTGCGACAGTTCTGGGCTCGCTACAGCAGCAGTACGGCGACATATTCACCGTTCACCGTTCCGGGGCGGCGCCGCGCGTCGTGCTGACCAGCGACTCGCACATCAGGGAGCTGATCAAGCGGGATCCGGACCTGTACGCGTGCGGGACGAGCCAGTTCGCCCAGCTCGTCGGCCGGCAGTCGGTCAACATGCTCAGCGGCGAGCCGCACCGCCGGATGCGGCAGCTCCTGCTGCCGCCACTGCACGGGCACGCGCTGGCCGGCCGCGTACCGCGGATCCGCGGCATCATGCGCGAGGAATTCGACCGGCTGCGCGGTGCGGATCCCGTACCCCTGCTCCAGTTCACCAGCGAGATCGCTCTACGCGTCACGGCGTCGGTCCTGTTCTCCCCGATGTCCGCCGCGCAGGTCCGCGAACTCTGCGCGCCCCTGATGGAGATCATCGAGGGCATCCACCAGCATCGGTCGGTTCCACCCGCCGACCGCTCTGCCGAGTCGGTCACGTCCGCACGCGAAGCGTTCGCGCGGCAACGCGCGCGCCTCGACGAGAACCTGTCGGCACAGGTCGCCGCGCACCGTTCGAATCCTGATTCCGACCCGGCCAGCCTGCTCGGGCAACTGCTCTCGGCGCCGGTGGCCCTGACGGACCAGCAGATACTCGACCAACTCGCCACCATGCTCGTCGCCGGCCACCTGACCACCGCCTCGGGCCTGGCCATGGCCGCCTACTGGATGCAGCGGCCGGGCGAGCACGCCGCCGCGGCCGCCGCCGAGCTCGACGCGCTCGCCGACGACCACTCCGCCGCCGACCTCGCCGCGCTGCACCACGTGACAGCCTTCTGCGACGAGGTGCTCAGGATCGGCTCGGTCGTTCCGCACAGCTCCGGCCGCCGCACGGCCGGACCCGTCCGCGCCTTCGGATACGAGCTGCCGGCCGGGACCGAGCTGATCGTCTCCCTCCACCTCGCCCACCGCAGGCCGGAGGTCTACCCGGATCCCGAGGAGTTCGACCCGCGCCGTTTCGTCGACAGCCCGCCCTCCGCCACCACGTTCGTCCCCTTCGGCATGGGCGTTCGCCGCTGCCCGGGGGCCGCCCTGGCCACCCTGGAGATGAAGATCTTCCTGGCCTGTCTGCGCCGCACCCCCGGCCTGGAGCTGATCGGGGCCGACGTGCCGTTCCGGACCGTCTCCTTCGGGTCGACCCTCGCGCCGCCCACCCAGATCCGGCTGCGCCGTACCGTCTGACCTGCGCACTGGCAACCACGTGCCGATCGCATGTTCGGCCCGCCGACCCCGTGGTAACCTTCGCCGTATTCCGGCTCTGATACAAAAGAGACAGGCGGTGGCGCATGGAGGCGGACAAAGTAGCGCGTAAGGAGAGGCTCGAACGGTTGGGCGCCGATCTGCTCTCCGGTGGCGCGGACGCGTCCGAGATCGACACCGGCACACCGCATCCGGCCCGCATGTACGACTACTACCTCGGCGGGCACGACAACTACGAGGTCGACCGGATGGCCGCCGAAGAAGTGATCACGATCGTTCCGACGATCCGGGAGATGGCGCGGGCCAACCGGGCCTTCCTCGGCCGGGCGGTGCGATTCGTCGCCAGGCAGGGCGTGCGCCAGTTCCTCGACATCGGCACCGGCATCCCCGGCCCTGGCAACACCAACGACGTCGCCCGGCAGGTCTCACCGGACGCCCGCGTCGTCTACGTTGACAACGACCCGATCGTGCTGGCCCACGCCCGCGCGCTGCTGGCCGGGCACGACCCGGAGCACACCACGGTGATCAAGGCGGATCTGCGCGAGCCCGAGGAGATCCTGGAGCACTCGCTGGTACGCGGCGTGCTGGACTTCGACGAGCCGGTCGCGGTGTTGCTGGTCGCGGTGCTGCACTTCATCCAGGACAGCGACGATCCGATCGGCATCGTGCGCAGGCTGATGGCGGCGGTGCCGGACGGCAGCTACCTGGTGATCTCGCACGGCACGGGTGACTTCGATCCGGAAGGCGCCGCCGCCGCCGTACGCAGCTACGACCGGACCTTCGCGCCGATCGTCGCGCGCAGCAAGGAGCAGATCCTGCGCTTCTTCGAAGGTCTCGACGTGGTCGAGCCGGGCATCGTCCAGGTGCCTTGGTGGCGTCCGGACGGCGAGGTCTCCGAGCAGGCCAGCGCGATCTGGTGGTACGGCGTGGCCGGCCGGAAGGGCTGAGCGGAGAACCGGGCGCCGGCGAACCGGGCGCCTTGGTGGATGGACCGTCCGGCGACGCTGCCGGACGGTCCCTTCGTCGTCAGGCCGCGCTTACGTGCGGGCGTGCCTGAGCGGGTATGTACACGGGGTCCCGGTCCACCGGCATGGCGCAGGCGGCGGTGACGTGCCCGAGCGCGAGCAGCATGAAGATGTCCGCGAGCGCCGGAACGGTGAAGATGAACGGGCGCGGGCCGATCGAGTCGGGGACCATGACGACGGCGCTGTCGTCGGCGCACGCTGATAGCAGGTAGCGCAACCCCTCGATCGCCTGCGTGGGATCGTCCTGTCGGGTCAGCGCGGTCAGGGCGTAGGCGGTGCTTATCGGGTCGCTCGGCATGCCGGACTGCTGGCCCCAGCCGCCGTCGGGATTCTGGCCCGCCTGCACCGCGTCCAACGCACGGGCCGCCAGCTGGCCGGCCGAGGACACCGGCGCGAGCGCGGGGTTCGTGCCGGCCAGGACCGCCCTGAACAGCGTGTGGTACCTGCTGGCGCTCCAGTCGGGCGGAAACGTGCCGGCCGCCTGCTGCCGGGAGGCCACGTACTGCACGGCACGGTGCGTCGCAGCGCCGTGCGTCACCGGCTGGTGGGTCAGCGCGTTGACGGCGGCGATGGTCATGCACGGCTCGGAAGGCGCGCCGGGGTAGGTGGGAAAGCCGCCATCAGGCCCCTGAACGCGGCGCAGCCAGCGCAGGCCCTTGTCGATGGTGCCGCGATAGAGCACCGGATCGAGTTGCCCGAGGAATTCCAACGCCACGGAGACGTCGTCGGTGTCGCACAACTCGACCCGGTCGCTGAACGACCAGCCGCCGTCGGCGTGCTGCTGTGCGGTCAGATGCTCGGCGAGGCGGTGCAGCACGTTCTGCGGGGTGCCGGTGCAGGCGAGGGCCACCGCGCCGGTGGCGGTACACCAGGTGTCGATGTCGCTGACGAACGGCAGTCCGCCGTCCGGCCGCTGGTACATCAGAGCCTTGTCGACGCCCTTCGTGACCGTGTCGTACGTGCCGGGCAGCAACGAGAGCGCGTGCACCACGCACAGGTGCACCAGCAGATTGCTCTCCCACACGTCGCCAGAGCGCTGCGTGGCGTCCAGAATCGCGATGTCCGCGGCCGTGATCTGTTCCGATCGTCCATCGGTGGCAGCCAGGACGACCCGGTCGGCGGTGCTCTGTGCCAAAGCCCAGGGATGCAGCCCCTGCCGCTCGGGCTCCGGGTCGAACGCGTCCCCGCGTGCACCGTCCGTGACGCCGAGCATGCGTAGTATCGCGGTCAACGTCGTACGCTTGCGTGCTCCGGTGAACCCGGGTACCCGGTCGAGTACGCGTTCGAATGCCGCGGTGTCAGGGGCCGTCGACTCGTCGATCGCCGTGCGCGCCAGCAGCCGGTCGAGTGGATCGGCGGCGTCGCGTTGTGTTTTCAGGAACCCGATCAGCCGCTGCTCGGCCTGCGGCCGGCCTCCGACGCGTTGCACCGCGCGTAGCCCGAGCGCTGATTCGAGGACCCGGGATCGGCATGGGTCGCGGATCGCGCCGTTCGCGTCGATTCGGGCGATCACCCTCTCGCGTAGGCGTTTGCGCGTCTCGTACAGGTCCCGCGGAAACCAGGCCGCGTCCCATGGGGGACGCGTCTCGGGCAAGGGAGTGACTCGCAACGGGGCGCTCCTTCTGGCATGCGAGCGATCACGGCAGAGAGCATCACCGGTCGTGATGAGGCGCCGACCGGTGATGCATGCGCCGTAACCGATGTTTCGCAGTAATAGTGGGTGGGGAGGAACAGCGCTAGGTTACGCGTGTGACGGTTGTGGCGAACGAGAATCAGTGAGCCCGGGTTGGCAGCGGTCCCGAGGCATGCCACACCTTACGGCAAGAGCCCTTACAGGTATATCGCCAAACGTCGACTGCTTGGATTGATTATCTGTATTCGCAGTCTTCGTTCCAGCATGTGATCCCTACTCCGAACAGGCCTTTAGCTGTTTCCGAGAGTATCGCGGGGGCCACGCTCAGTGGTTGTGCGACGCGGTGGCGCCACGGGTCGCAAGGCAACCAGAACGCGAATTCACGTTCGTGGGATGTTGCCGGTCTTTGGTTGCTATTAGACGACTTAGACAGTACGTTTTCGGAAGCTTATCAGCATACTGTAGGTAACTGGGGCGTCCGCGGCGCTATCCCGCGCGGACGCCGGTTCCACCGCGCCGATCCCACCCCGCGGCGCGGATCGAAGAGCCCGAAGCCGGGTTCCTCACTCCAAGGATGGCGTCCGTGGCCAAAGACCACCGGGCCGGCGCTGCTGCCGCGTCGGCCGCTCGAATGCGAAAGCGCATCGGTAAGACCACTTCGAACAGCGCCGGTTCCGGCGCGATGTCCACCCCGGCCGACTCGGCGAGCGCGAATCTGCGGCTGAGCCGGCGTGCCATGCTCGCCGGCGGCGTCGGCGCCAGCGTGCTCGTCGCCCTCCCGGACGTGCTCGTCGCGGCGCCCGCCCGCGCCGCGGTCACCGCGCCCGACGCCGCGACCGCTGCCCCAGGCGCCGCGGTGCCCGCGCACTTCTTCCTTTACGGCACGTCCGGACCGACCTCACCCCCGACGATGCAGAACCTGCGCCCGCCCGCATCGCGCGCCGCGGCCGTGCCGACGCCGAGCACCGTCGGTACCGGGCTGGCCGCGCGCCCGGCCAGGTCCGCGGACGGCGCGAGCGTCGCATACCCGACCGTGCAGACCGGGCCCGGTGGCGCGGACGTGACGCTGACCGTCGTCGAGGCCGCTTCCGGAGCGACTCAGACCGCGTCCACGCTGCGTCTGCCCGGCGTCCCGGCCGACGCGTCCGTGCTGGTCCGCCCGGTTTTCGCCGGCACCACCACGATCGCCGTGGTCATCGCGGTCAGTGAGCCGGCTGGCTGGCACACCTTCCGCAAGGACGGCGCCACCGGCGCTGCCATCACCACCCCGTCCGCGACCTGGACGACGCACCACGTCCTCGCCTACCTCGACCGCGCCACCGGCAAGTACACCGGACCGTTCGACCTCGCCGACGCCCCGTCGCTCGCCTGGACCGACTCGGTCGCCGACGCGGAGAACCTGTACCTGTGGACGATGCGCGAGCCCGCGGTGTCCGTCGGCACCAAGGGGGCGCCGCTGCCGACGCCTCCGGTCAGGCTGCTGACTTTCCCGCTCGGCTCCGGGCGCCCCGGCGCTTCGGTGCGCTCGGCCGGGCACTGGCCGGGGGGAGGCACCGGGCTGGTGCTGTCCACCGGCGAGGTCGCACGCGTCGCCGACGGCCGTGACCTTGAGGTGTACTCGCCGGGCTCCACCGCGGCGTCCCGGCGGGTCAAGTTCGCCGAATTCCAGATCGAGACCGCAAAGCCGGGCGCGACCAACGTGCATCAGCGTCCGGACGGCACGCTCGTCATCAGCAACGCCGCCTTCGGCCGCGCCGTCGTCGTCGACCCGGCCGCGGGCTTCCGCACCGTTTCCGCGCTCGAATTTCCGCGCCCGAAGATCGCCCTCGGCGGTCCCGACGCCAAGACCGCGTTGTCGGCGGACGGATCAGTGCTCTACACCCTCGGCTCGATGGCTGCCGGCGGTCTGAGCGCGTACGACCTGTCCTCGGGCAGGCTCGTCGCCACCTACGGCGACGGCTCGCACTACGCAGGGGTCTACCAGTTGCCGAGCGGCTCCGTGCTCGGCGTCGTCGGCGAGCAGACCGGCTCCCGGCTCGGCTTCTTCACCGCCGCTCTCAGCCTGCTCGGCGCGAGCAGCACCGACATGTTCGTGGCGGAGGTGTTCTGACCATGGCCGGATTCGACACCGCGAGCACCGTGCAGAGCCAGGTGCCGGCGGCGATCAACGTCTGGGGCGCGCCGGCGTTCTGGGTGCGGTACTTCCCGCCCTGCGGCTTCACCCCGCTCAGCTCCGATCCGGTCACCGAGTGCACCGCGATCTGGAACGGCAACAGCGGTTCGCCGCACCTCGGCACGATCTGCGCCCCGGCCCAGTCGCGGCTCAGCGGCAGCGGCGCCGAAGGGCAGGCCGACGCGCAGTCGTTCATCAGTGCGCTGATCTCGACCTACACCTCGGTCGGGCCGCTCCAGCTGCCCACCAACGGCACGCTGTTCTGCTGGGTGGACCAGGAGGCCTCGACCTCGCTGAGCCTGAGCTACTGGAACGGCTACGCGAACTACGTCAACGGCTACGCGTACGCGGGCGGCCACCCCTTCCACGCCGCCCTGTACTGCAACCCGTTCGCGGCGCCGCCGAACTGCTCGGTCATCGACAACGCCTCCGCCGCGAAGTGCTACGCGGTGTGGTCCAGCGAGCCGCTCGAATGCGGGAACACCCTGTCCAACACGCCTGCCTGGGCCGCGGAGTCCTGCTCCGGCAAGACCACGTACCTGTGGCAGTACTGGGACGAGGGCATCTGCTATAACACCAACGCGAACGTCGACCTCGATGTCGGCCATCCGAACACCAGCTACGGCGACTACTGCTTCTACCTGAGCGCGAAGCCGTAGCGGAGCGTCACAGTGCACTGGCTGCCGGAAGCGGCGCTGTCCGGCGCCGTGCTCGGTTGCGGCGTGCTGTTCGTCCTGGCCGGAACAGTGAAGCTTGGACGGACGGCGCGCCGCGCCCCGGGCCGCGGCGGGACCGCGGCCGACGCCGGGGCGATCCGCGCGGCGCTGCGGATCGCCCCGGCGCGCTGGCGCTGGGTCGAACTGCTCGCGGGCCTGGTGGAAACCGCGACCGGCGTCACGGTCTGCCTCGGCGCCCATCCCGCCGTCGCGGGATCCGCCATGGCCGCGCAGGGCGCGTTGTTCGTGTCCGTGCTCACATACGCCCGCCGGGCGAAGGCGCAGGGCGGCTGCAACTGCGTTCGAAAGCCGAAGAACTCTGACACGGAACTCGGCTGGCCGGTCCAGGCCCGTGCCGTCTTCCTGCTCGCGGCCGGAGCCGTGCAGGCGATCGGAATCGGTGCGCGCGTGCAACCGTGGGGGAGCGGTGCGGGAGTCGCGGTGCGGGCCACCGTCGTCGCGATCGCCCTCGGCGTCCTGGCGGTTCTGCTGGAAGTCGAGCAGCCCTGGCGCACACCGCGCTGCCGTCGCCGAATCCTGTCGCCCCGGCGCGACGCCTTCAGAGCACTGACGAACCACGGCACGTTCGCGGCCATGTCCGCCGCGGCCGGGCCGTTCGTCGGCGGCCACACGCACCGGCGCGACGGCTGCGCCGACGAGTTCCGGTTTCCCGCCACCGAGCGCGTCGTCGTTTTCCGCATCAGCCGCACCGGACCCGGCGGCGCGCCCGCCGTCGAGGCCCGGATCGAACTCGGGGCCGAGGTTCACGCGTAGAACCCCGGCCCCGGCCGGTTCATGGTCGGGCTAGTTGATGTTCAGCGTGAAGGTCTGGCCGGCGGCGGGCGTGACGCCGTTCGCCGCGCCGATGGTCAGGGTGCTGGTACCGATGGCCGCGCTTGCGCTGATGCTGACGGTGGCGGTGCCGTCGCTGTTCGGCGTGAACGTGACGCCGGACGGCAGCGTCCCGGTTTCCGAGAGCGTCGGCGTCGGGCTGCCGGTGGAGGTGACCGTGAAGGTCACCGCGGTCCCGGCGGTGAAGCTCGCCGAAGACGGCGAGGTGATCGCCGGTGCGGGCTGATCGACGTGCAACGTAAAGGTCTGACCGGCGTTCGGCGTGACGCCGTTGGACGCCGCGAACGTAAGGGTGCTGGAACCAGCGGAGGCGCTCGCACTGACTGTCAGTGTGGCGGTTCCGTTGCTGTTGGGGGTGAAGGTGACCCCTGAGGGGAGCGTCCCGGCCTCCGTGAGCGTCGGCGTCGGGCTGCCGGTGGACGTGACCGTGAAGGTCCCGCCCGTTCCGGCGATGAAGCGCGCTGACGACGCGGACGTGATCACGAGGGCGGGCGGCGCGGGGTTGATGGTGAGGCTGAAGCTCTGAGTAGCGCTCGGATTCACGTTGTTGGACGCGGTGAGTGTCAGGGTCGTGGTGCCCGAGGGCGCGCTCGCGCTGACTGTCAGTGTGGCGGTTCCGTTGCTGTTGGGGGTGAAGGTGACCCCTGATGGGAGCGTCCCGGTCTTCGTGAGTGTCGGCGTCGGGCTGCCGGTGGAGGTGACGGTGAAGGTACCGGCGGTCCCCGCGGTGAGCGTGAACGTGGCGGCTGACGGAGAGGTGATCGCCGGCGCGGGGGCGACGATGTTCAGGTCAAAGGACTGCTGAACGTCCGGTCCCGTGCCGTTGGAGGCGGTGAGGGTGAGCGTGGTGGTGCTCGCAGACGCGCTCGCACCGACTGCCAGTGTGGCGGTGCCGTCGCTGTTGGCAGTGAAGGTGACGCCGGACGGCAGTGTCCCGGATTCCGTGAGCGCAGGCGTCGGGGTGCCGGCGGAGACGACCGTGAACGTCCCGGCCGTGCCGACCGTGAAGTTCGCCGAGGACGCGGACGTGATCGCAGGACCGGAAGGGCCGATGACGGTCAGCGTGAACAGCTGCGTCGCATCAGTGCCGACCCCGTTGCCCGCGTCGACCGTGAACGTGGTCGTCCCGGCTGTCGCGGTGGTGCTCACCGTGAGCGTGGCGGTCCCGTCGTTGTTCGGCGTGAAGCTGACCCCTGAGGGCAGGTTCCCGCTCTCGGACACGGTCGGGGCGGGCGCGCCCGTCGCGGTGACGGTGAACGTGCCGCCGGTTCCCGCGGTGAAAGAGGCCTGATCGGCCGAGGTGATCGCCGGGGCGGGCGAGCCGGTGCAGTCGAGCGTCAGCACCAGGCCGGTGGCGGCCGGCGGTACCTGTAGGACCGCGGTGCTGGCGATCGCGGCCTGCGGGGTGGTGGGTGTGTGGCAGCCGGGCTTGCTGGCCTGCACTTCGTAATAGCCGGCTTGGGTGTCCCAGCCGAAGTGCCCGTTCGCGGCGGTGACCATCGGGTTGGTCTGATTCGCCGGGGACATGATGTCCGAGCCGTCGGGCACCGGTGTGAACGGACCGCCGGCGGAGGCGGCGGTCAGCAGGGTCACCGTGGCGCCGTCGATCGGCAGACCGTCAGGGGTCTGCACGACGCCGCTGGGGTCGATGTAGATGCAGAACGGAACGACCTGCGTCGATCCGTCGGGGCACACCACGGTGACAGTGATCTGCGCGTAACCGTGATTGTGCGGGGCGAACGGCGGGATGACGCCGGTGTAGGTGCCGCTGCCCTTCGGGGTCTCCGTCATCGGGCCCGCGGCGATGACCGCGCCGTTCTGGGTGATGGCGAAGTTGGCGACGCCGTTGGCGCAGCGTCCTGCGACGCTGAACGGGGTGGCCTGGTTCCAGTGGATCAGCGGCGGGTTGCCGTTGGCGCCGGGAATGCCCACGCCGGGCGGCAGCGGGATGTTCGCCAGCAGGACCAGGTTCGCCGTCTGCGCGTTGCCGCCGGCGATCGCGATCGGCCCGGCGTGGCCGGGCAGCAGCGGCGGATCGTCGACGTCGACCTGGTAGGAGCCGTCGGCCAGCCCGCCGACCGAGTAGAACCCCGAGACGCTGGTCGTCGCGCCGGCGCACGTGGTGGTGGCGACGACGCAGACCCGGACGCTCAGGCCGGACAGGTCCGAGCCCGAGCTGTTGGTGACCGTCCCCGAGATCGTCCCGCCGGCACCGTTGCATACCATCCCGTTGATGGTGAAGATGTGCGGGGTGTCGAGCGGTCCGTTGAGGTTGAAGGTGGCGCCGATGGTGGTCGAGCCGCCGGTGGCCAGCGAGCCGTTGTAGGGCGCGTTGACCGCGGTGATCGCCCTGCCGGACTGCGACCACGTCGCGCTGAAGCCGTTGGCCAGCGTCTCGTCGCCGGTGGCGTACGAGTACTGCAACGTCCAGGCGCTGATCGCCGGGCCGTTGTTGGTGATGGTGACGCTGATCTGGAACCCGGTGGCCCAGACGGAGGTCACGATGTACGACACCTGACAGCCGGGTCCCGAGGGCGACGGCGACGGGGCGGGGGAGTGCGAGGGTGAGGGTGAGGCCGAAGGGGAGGGCATGGTCGAGGCGGCCGGCATCGGCGTCTGCGCCGCGGCGGCCAGCGGGCCGCCGGCGAGCACGCCGCCGGTCGCGAGCGCGAGCGCGGACGCGGCGAGCCAGAGGCCCGACCGCCGGGTGAGCCGCCGCGGGCCGTCGGGCCGGCCGGTGGACGCGGCGGTCGAACTCCTGCTCCTTCGCAGTGAGCGCACTGGTAAGCGCACTGAGTTGCCCTTTCGCGAGAGGTTTCGCGCGCCGCCCCGCGCCGGAGGTACGCGGGAGCCCCGGCTGTGACGTCGGGCCGCCCGTGCAGCGCCGTCGCCGGCGCTGACGCGGCACGTGGAGGCCCACATGCTGCGGGAAAATGTAGGAACGGGCACCGGGTCGGTAAAGGCGTGCCACGTACTATCGAGTCCTGATATCCGCCCCGGCACTCGCCGGCCGCGCGCCGCGCGCCGGAGATCCGACGGGTATTGACGGCCGTGGAGTGCCTGTTTCCGCGGGGTTTCGCAGAATACGCATCAGTCGGGTCACGGTGATCCACCGCCGCGCGCGGAAACTTTCATGCAGCTTTCATCGGCGCGGTGTCAGTACCCTCCGCTCGCACGGCGCGTCTACGGGTTTTTCGGTCGCGTGGTGTAATTTTCGGCCGGGCCGAAACGGAAGGGCCACGTCAACCGGCTCGGGCTTTCGCCGCCGTTGACCGGATTCGCGCGGCGGACGGACGATCATGGCGCACGTTGCGGCCATTCGCGGCCGACCTCGGAAGCCTCACGTCAGAGGAGCACTCATGCGTGCGTCCACTCTTAAGAGATCTGCCCTGATATCCACACTGGGAGCCGCAGCGCTGATCGGCAGCGCACTGGCGGCTCCCGGCCTCGCGATGACCGCCGTGGCGGCCACCGCGAACACGGTCAACGTCACCGTGAACACCCAGGAGGGCTACGGCACGATCCCGTCCACTGCCTACGGATTGAACACGGCGGTCTGGGACTCGCTGATGAATACGACGCAGACGCAACAACTGCTCAAGCAGGCGAACGTGGAGATGCTGCGTTACCCGGGCGGCTCGTACGGTGACCAGTTCGACTGGCAGACCACCACCGTGCAGGGCGGCTACGTCGCGCCGGGGACGAACTTCGACCAGTTCATGGGCACGGCGAAGACGATCGGCGCGCAGCCGATCCTGATCGCCAACTACGGCACCGGCACCCCGCAGCAGGCCGCCGGCTGGGTCCAGTATGCCAACGTCACCAAGGGCTACGGCGTCAAGTACTGGGAGATCGGCAACGAGCAGTACGGCGACGGCGTCTACGGCGCGAACTGGGAAGCCAACAACTACACCGACAAGAGCGCGGCGAAGTACGCGGCCGAACTGCTCCAGTACTCCAGTGCGATGAAGGCGGTCGACCCGACGATCAAGATCGGCGCCGTGCTGACCCTGCCGGGCAACTGGCCGGACAGCGTGGTGGCCTCCGGCCAGAGCGGCGACTGGAACCAGCAGGTCCTCTCGGCGATCGGCTCGTCCGCGGACTTCGTCATCGTGCACTACTACCCGGCGAGCTCGCTGGGCGCCTCGGTGGTGGACGCCCCCGAGCAGCTCGGCGGGGAGTTGACCCAGCTGCGCCAGGAGATCGACCAGTACGCCGGGGCGAACGGGCCGAACATCCAGATCGCGATGACCGAGACCGACGGCAACACCATGATGGACACCCAGCCGGGCGCCCTGTTCGCCGAGGACACGTACTTGACGGCGTTGGAGCACGGCGTGTTCACCGTCGACTACTGGGACCTGCACAACTCCGCGACCGGCATCGCCACGGCGCCGGACGGCGCGACCGACTACGGCGACGAGGGCGTGCTGTCCAACGCCAGCTGCGTGGGCACCACCTGCGAGCCCGCGGCGAACACCCCGTTCCCGACGTACTTCGCGATCCAGATGCTCGGCAAGCTCGGCATGCCGGGCGACACCATGGTGACCGCGGGCACCGACCAGCAGCCGGTGGTCGCGCACGCGGTGCGCAACGCCAACGGCAACCTCAGCGTCATGCTGATCAACAAGGATCCTTCGAACTCTTACCAGGTGAATCTGCACTACACCGGCTTCTTCCCGTCAGCCGCTACGCCGACCGTGTACACATACGGAGCCGAGGCCGCATCGATCACCTCGGCGGCGCAGGGCAGCAGCGCGAGCCAGACGCTGCCGCCGTACTCCGTCGAGACGATCGTGCTTCAGCCGCAGTCGGGCAGCGAGAGCGCGCTGACCGCCCCCGGCGCCCCGTCGGTGAGCAACGTGACGGCCACGCAGGCGACCGTGTCGTGGACCCCGTCCGGCGGCGGCCAGGTGGACAAGTACAACGTCTACCGGCAGCTCGGCACGATCAGTGAGCTGCTCGGCACCTCGACGACCGGCTCGTTCACGGTCTACAACCTCAATCCCGGCACCGAGTACACGTTCAACGTGGTGGCCGTGGACCAGAAGGGTTACCAGTCGCTGCCGTCCGCGCCGGTCTGGTTCATCACCGGCACGCCCTCCCAAAGCACGTGCGCGGTGACGTACAACCTGTCGAACGGCTGGGGCAGCGGCTTCGTCGCGAACCTGACCGTCACCAACACCGGGCCGAGCGCCATCAACGGCTGGACGCTCGCGTTCACCTTCCCCTCGAACACCGAGTCGGTGACCTCGAACAACTGGAACGGCAACTGGACCTGGAACGGCACGAGCGTCCAGGTCACCAACGTGAACTGGAACGGCTATCTCGCGCCGAGCTCCGGCAACACGGTCTCGCTCGGCTTCGTCTCGACCCAGAACGGGGCGTACCCCTCGCCCGCGTCGTTCACGCTGAACGGCACGGTGTGCGCCACGACGTACTCGTCGTAGGCGGTACGTGGTCGTAGTTCGCAGCTGAGCCGGCTTCGGGCGGCCCGCCGATCCATCGGCCGGCCGCCCGAAGCGCGCGCGGGCGCACGCCCGCCGGGCGGACGCTCCGATGCCGTAGGGTGCCGAGCGTGACCAACGAGACTCATAAGTCTTATACGAATGCGGACCTGGGCCGGGCGTACCGTGACACGCGCGAGCGTGTGACGGCGCTGATCCGCGAATTGCCCGACCACGAGCTGAAGACCGTGGTCCCCGCCTGCCCGGCCTGGTCGGTGCGCGATGTCGTCGGGCACCTGGCCGCGGTGGCCGAGGACATGGTTTCGCGGCGGCTGACCAGGCCGCCGAACGAGGCGGAGACTGCGGCCCAGGTCGAGCGGATGCGCGATCGCAGCGTGCCGCAGCTGCTCGCCGACTGGGAGAAGGCCGCCGCGTCCTCCATCGAGGCGGGCCTGGTCTCCACGATACGTATCTCAGTGATCGACGTCACCAGCCATGAGCACGACCTGCGCTCGGCCCTCTCCCGCCCGGGAGCCAGGGACAGTGAGGCGGTACGCCTGGTCAGCGAGATGCTGATGGAGACGCTGCGCCCTCCCGTGCCGCTGCGGGTCGTGATGGAGGACGCCGAGTTCCACGTCGGCCCCGAGGCGGAGGATGGGCAGGAACTGGTGCTGACCACCAGCCGGTTCGAGGCGGTGCGTTGGCGGATGGGGCGTCGCAGCGCGGCTCAGCTCGCTGCGATGCAGTGGTCTGCCGACCCGGCCGCGGTCCTGGGCAAGCTGATGGTCTTCGGCCCGGCCGAAGACGACGTGATCGAGTAGAGGCGATCGGGTAGGCGCGATCGAGTAATTCCTGCTGACCCGGCAACTGCGAGCAGCGCCAGGCGAGACCGGCGCTCGATCCTCAGCGCAGGTGTGTGGCCCGGCGGACCGATCTTCCGCCGAGCCACACACCGCACAGCAGGGCAGCGGCCGGGAACCGGCTACGCGTCCCTGAGTACCGGCCGGCGAGTGCGGAAGGCCTCTTCGACGATGTCCGCCGCGCGGGTCACCGCTTTCATCTCCCTGATCGTGTCCTGATACCGCTGTGCGTTGTCCCGGTACGTCGTGTTCGACAGCACGGTCTCGATCTTCGCGCGCAGCTTGCGTGCGGAGAGCTTGCCCACCGGGATGAACTCGCCGACGCCGTGGTACTTGGCCCGCGCGGCGACGCCGGGGTTGTCGTAGGTCACCGGGACCAGGACCATCGGCACGCCGTTCGCCAGCGAGTGCATCAGGCTGTTCATGCCGCCGGGGCCGATGTAGAGCGAGGCCCGCTTGAGCAGGTCGAGCTGCGGAGCGTAGTCCACCACGATCGGGTCGCCGGGGAAGTCCCTGGGGATCTGCGCGCCCTTGTTGCCCAGCGAGATGACCAGCTGGACGTCGAGGTCGGCGCAGGCCTCGGCGAAGGTGCGGAACACGCTCTGCTTGCGGTTGACCAGCGTGCCCATCGTGGCGTAGATCAGCGGCCTGCCGTCGAGCCGCTCCCACGGGAACGCGACGGGGTCCGGTGCGTCGTAGTCGTGGAACGGCCCGGTGTGGTGGAGGCAGTCGGGCGCCTGCGAGCGGGGGAAGTCGAACGAGGCGGGAACCTGGGCGAGCTGTGCGAGGTTGGAGAACGACTGGTCGGTCACGATACGCGGCATGCCCCACTTGACCCGCGTGCTGTTGCCCGCGTCGGTCAGCGGCTTCTCGACCATGTACCTGATCCGGTAGGCGACCTTGTTCTTCACCCGCGCGGGGGTGGAGTCGTCGTAGGTCCAGAACATCGTCCACGGGGGGACGCCGTGGTCGGTGTTGAGCGGCAGCAGGCTGCACACGCTCACGAACGGGATGTCGTACCGCTCGGCGAGGTTGGCTCCGTTCGTCGAGATCTGGTCGACCACGAGGGCGTCGATGCCGTTGCCGCGCACGGCGTCGGGCAGCTCGCGCTCGTGTACGCCCGCCTGCCTCGCCAGGTCCTTGATGATGTAGCGGATCGCCCGCACGCCGGACATCCTGCCCTGCGTATCAGTGAACTGCTGCATGGCGCCGACCGGGTATTCCTTGGCGCCGACGGCTATGAACTCGACACCGCCCGCGAGTACCTCCTCCTGCGCGTCAGGAGTCGAAATCACCGAGGCCCGGTGCCCGCGGCGCTGGAGTTCGCGGCCCAAGGTGATCATCGGGGCGACGTGCCCGGTGTACGGAGGCGTGATCAGACCGACGTGAGACATTGCGTCCTCCCGTGAAAATGCCAAGGCGAAGCCCGGCGAGTGATGATGATGTCAGGACCCGTATTCCGCGGATGGCGGAGAAGGAACGCGGTTGTACACGCGTTGTGGCTGGTCAGTGCAGGTTGTCGAGTGTTTCGTTGAGTCCTTCGGTGGTGGAGGGGTGGGTGTAGATGGTGTCGCGTAGTTGGGTGGCGGTGATGTCGTGGTGGATGGCGAGGGTGAGGGTGTTGATGGTTTCTTGGGCGTCGTTGGTCAGGAGTGCGGCGCCGAGGAGGTGGTCGGTGGTGGCGTCGACCACGAGTTTCATGAGGCCGTGGGTGTTGTTGAGGATGCGTGCGCGGGGTAGTGCGTTCATTTGG
>NZ_DASYZI010000070.1:0-23361 GCF_035946395.1 Actinocrinis sp. | reverse complement strand
CTTTCGGTGCGGGTAGCCGGCAGCGGCGGGGCGTGCACCGCGCGAACTTCGAAGCCTGCCTGCGCGAGCAGGGCGCGGTACTGATGCGCCGAGCGCTCGTAGCCTTCGAGCATGACGAGCGAAAGCAGGTCGATCGCGTTCAGGGCGCTCCCCGCGCCGTCCGCGCCATCGGCGCCGGTGGTGGCGTCCGACGCTTCGTCCGGATCCTCGATCAGGTACTCGAACACGAACAGCCGCGCATGCGGCGGCGCGGCCTCGCGCACCCTGCGCAGGATCTGCACGGCGGCGTCGTCGTTCCAGTTGTGCAGGACGCGGGAGAGCGTGTAGACGTCCGCGCCGGACGGGATCGCGCCCGAGTCGAAGAAGCTGGCCGCGGCGAACTCGATCCGGTCGGCGTGTCCTGACGAGGCCAGCCGGGCGCGCGCCCGCTCGATCGCGTCCGGCAGTTCGACCAGCACGCCGCGAGCCTCGCGGTGGCGGCTCAGCATCCTGGCGAGCAGCCCGCCGTCGCCGCCGCCGATGTCCACGACCGCGCGCGGCCGGCCGAGATCGCAGCGGGCGAACACGATCGGCACGGCCGCCGAGCCCATCGCGGTGGCGAACATCGCGGCGGCCTGTGGGCGGTCGCGCAGGTAGTCGTAGAACGGCTCGCCGTGGATCTTCTCGAAGGCGGGCCGGCCGGTACGCAGCGTGTGGAGGATCTCGCCGAAGGCCTCATGGACCTCCTCGCCGAACATGATCGCGGCCAGACGGCTCGATCCGCGCGTCTCGGAGCCCAGCAGCCTGCCGGTCGCAGTCAGCTCGAACGTGCCCGCAGCGATCTCGCGGAACAGTCCGGCGGCGGCCAGGGCACGCAGAGTGCGGTGCAGGGCGTGCCGGTCGGCACCGACCTTTTCGGCGAGCGCGTCGACGGTACTCGGACCGTCGGCAAGCGCGTCGGGCACGCCGAGCTTGGCGACCGCGTAGCAGGCCTGCGCGATCCAACCGCCGGTCAGGATGGAGAACATCGCGCGGCGCTCGGCACGGCCGGGCATGCCGGAACCGGAACCGGGTCCAGCACCAGGAACAGAGCCCGGAACAGAGCCAGGACCGGTGGCGAATCCGGAAGGGTCCGCGGTCATCGGCCGACGCTGCCGGCCGGCGGCGGGACGGCGTTGCCCAGACGCTCGCCTAGTCGCCGGATCGCGCCCGCAGCGGCGATGGCGTGCGCCCGGCGGGTGCCGTGACGGCCGTCGCCGCTGTACATGTCGCCGTCGGGCGTGGCGGGGTGGTCGGTGAAGTCGACGTGGATCGTGCCGAGGTCCGCGGCGATGCCGCGGCTGCGCGCGGAAAGATCGTGCAGACGCACGCGCAGGCCCGCGCGCAACTGCTCCGGCACGGCCGGCGAGTATGAGCCGTCGAACATGCTCACCGTGATCACTTCGGCGCCGAGCTTCAGGAACCGCGCGACGATCCCTCGCAGATCCTCCTCGACGGTGTCGGCGTCGTAGTTGCGGGACAGGGCGTCGGCGCCGCCGCAGGCGACCATGACGAGGTCGGGCGCGAATTCCCGGGCCGGGCCGAGTTGCGTGTCGCGGACCCGGGTGATGCGAGTGTCGCGGTGCCCGAAGTTGCGGTACGCGAATCCGGGTGCTGCGTTTCGGGGCGCTGGATTTTCGGGTCCGGGGCTTTCGGACGCCGTGTACTCGAACGCTGCGTACTCGGGCGCTGTGTATTCGGGTCCTGGGTCCTCAGGCCGCACAGCGTCTTCGAGTTCTGCGGCGATTCGGTCGATCCAGGGCTGGTCCGGATAGCCGGGGCTCGGTTCGCCGAGCCCCTCGGCGATGCTGTCGCCGATCGCGGCGAAGCGGCGCCATGGATGTCCGGCCAGCAGCACCGCGGCCTCCCCGGGACGCAGACAGTACGGATCGGCGGCCTCTCGCGGCCCGAGGGCGATCACCATGGCCTCCACCTTCCCCGCACCCGCAGCTCGTATACGTCGCGACCGTCAGTGCCAGCCCAACCAGGGTCAGCTCAACCGGCGTTGGCTCAATCGGCACTGACTCAACCGGCACTGACTCAACCGGCGCTGGCTCGGCCGGTGCCGACTCAGTCGGGCCAGCTCGGCGAGCGGCCGGTCATGGCGATCAACCGGTCCATCGGCGACGCGTCGTCGGTGACCGCGACCGTGGGCCGGAACTGCGCGCCGGGTTCGAGCCGCGACTCGCCCTCCGGGATCTGCTCGCCGACGGCCAGCGCCGCGGCGACCAGGTCGTCGTCGAACCGCGCCACGACGCCGAGGGAACGTGCGACGTCCCAGCCGTGCACGACGTAGTCCAGCAGGTGGAAGCTGATCGCGGTCGGCGCGGGGAAACGCACCGTCTCGTGGATCTCCGGCAGCCAGAACCGGCGGCCGAGCAGCCCCTCCTCGCGGAACGCCGTGGTCACCTCGTGCACAGCCTGCGCGTACTGCGCCGCCGGATCGTCGCCGATCGGCCGGTCGTCCCAGACCGTGCGGTCCTTCTCCTCGCCGCGCGCAGCCGCCGCGAAGCCGTAGTGCTGGCCGATCATGTGCGCGAGCAACGCGCGCAGGTCCCACTCGGAGCAGGGGGTCGGCGATCCCAGCTGGTCGGGCTTGAGCCCGGCCACGATGGAGACGGTCGTCTCCAGGGTGCGGCGGCTCAGTTCTCGGATGTCGGCCACGGTGCGGCGGCTCCCGTCTCGGGCTGCGGTGCGATGGTCACAAGTAAGTGCTACACGAGCACTTCCGGACGATTACCGCCGGATAATTTCAGTACCATTGAGCACTAGTGGACTACTGCTGCACGAAGCTACTGCAATTCGGCCGATATGACGTGCCGAGCGCGCAGCGCCTTCTTGTCCACCTTCCCCATCCCGGTCAGCGGAAGGGTGTCGACGAACTCAACGGTTCGCGGCGCCTGGTAGTCGCTCAGCTCCTCGGTGACCAGCGCGCGCAGCTCGGCTTCAGTCACGGTCGCGTCCAGCGTGGTGACGACATACGCGTACACCGCCTCGCCGATCTCCGCGTCGGGAACGCCGATCACCGAGGCGAGCCGCACCTGCGGGTGCGAGGCGAGCGCGTCCTCGACCGGCTTGCTGAACACGTTGAGCGCGCCGAGCCCGGTGACGATCATGTCCTTCGAACGGTCGACGAGATAGAGGAAGCCGTCGGAGTCCAGGTAGCCGAGGTCGCCGGTGCGCAGCCAGCCGTCGACGAGCGTCTCACCGGTCAGCTCCGGATCGTCCCAGTACCCTGACATCACGAGCGAGCCGGCCGTCCACACCTCGCCGATCTCGCCCGCCGGCAGCGGCGCCCCGTGCTCGCCGCGTATCTCGACCCGGGAATCGGCGAAGACGTACCCGCAGGAACGAAGCCGCTCGGGGTGCTCGGGATCGAGGGGCACGCCGCGGTACTCGGTGATGAACGACGCCTCGCTGAGCCCGTAGGTCATGCGCATTCTCGGGCCGAAGCGCTCGACCGCCTGCCGCAGCCTGGTCGGGAAGACCGGCCCGCCGCCTACGTTGAGCAGCAGCAGGCTGCTGAGATCGGCGGTCTCGGTGGCGGGATGGTCGAGCAGGTTGTACAGCTGGACCGGCGTCACCAGGGTGCTCATGATCCGCTCCTGCTCGATCACCTCAAGCAGCGTCGCGGGGTCCATGGGGTTGCGCAGCACGACCACGCCGCCGGTGAACAGCATCAGCAGGTTCGTCATCTGACCGCTGACGTGCTGGAAACCGGTGACCGCCAGGTGCCGCAGCGCCGGGGCGCCGCTGGCCAGCCACGCCGCGCCGATCGCCAGCAGCGCGAGGAAGAAGCGGTGCTCGTGCAGCACCAGCTTCGGGCTGCCGGTGGTGCCGCCGGTGTAGAAGACGGACTGCGGCGCCGTGACGACGTCGGCCGTCAGCGCCGTGATCTCGGCGGAGCCGTCGACGAGCAGTGCCGCCATGCCCATGGCGTCCGTGGGCAGCGGTTCGAGCAGATCGGGCCCGAGGCCGTCGGCGCCGAGACAGAACACGGTCCCGTCCGGGCACAGCTTCGCCAGTTCGGCGCCGCGCTCGGCGTAGAACATGGTGTCGTAGATGAAGTAGTCGGTCTTGGCCCGCGCGAGGTAGTCGTGCTGCTCGCGGATCGGCGTGTATCCGGCGATCCACACGGTCCGGCAGCCGAGCAGGTGCGCGGCGAACTGCACCGTCATCGTCTCGGGCCGGTTGCCGGCCAGGATCGCGATCGCCGCTCCGGCCGGGATTCCGCGCCGACGCAGCACGGCGGCGAGCGCGAGGGTTTCGCGGCACAGGTCCGCGTAGGTCATGCTGCGCTCGGGTGAAACGATCGCCTCGCGCTCGCCGTATTCGGCGAAACGGTCGAGCGCCGTGAGGACGTAGTTGGCCTGCTTTGCGCGCGGATCATCCACGAGTGCTGTTTTACCAGACCGCGCGCACGCGTCAACCCGCCGACACGCCGCCCGGTCCGGGGCTGCCCGCCGGTCCGAACAGAAGACTGAGGTTGTGGCCGCCGAACGCGAAGGAGTTCGACAACGCGGCGCGTACCGGGCCCGGCCGCGCCGAGCCGCGCACGTGATCGAGGTCGCAGGCCGGATCGGGATCGTCGAGGTTGACCGTCGGCGGCAGCACGCCGCGCGCGACGGACAGCACCGTGGCTGCCGCCTCCAGCGCGCCGCTGGCCCCGAGCAGGTGTCCGGTGGCGCCCTTGATCGAGCTGACTGCTGGTTGGCGCGTGCCGAAGACGGCGTGCAGTGCGACGGTCTCGGCGACGTCGCCGAGCTTCGTGCCGGTGCCGTGCGCGTTGACGTAGTCGACGTCTGACGGCTCCAGACCTGCGTCCTCCAGCGCCAGGCGCATGCAGTCGGCGGCGCCTTCGCCGTCAGGACGCGGGGCGGTCGGATGGTACGCGTCGGTGGAGGCACCCCAGCCGAGCAGGTCCGCGTAGCCGGACGCGCCACGGGCGGCCGCGTGCTCGGCCCGTTCGACGACGAGCACCGCAGCGCCCTCGCCGAGCACGAAACCGTTGCGGCGCCTGTCGAACGGACGGCTGGCCGCCGCCGGATCGTCCCAGCCCTCTGACAGCGCCCGCGCGTTGTCGAAGGCTGACGCGATCGTCGGGTGCAGCGGGGACTCCGCGGCACCGCAGACCACGACGTCGGCCTGGCCGCCGCGGATCAGCCGCAGCCCCTCGGCGATCGACTGCGCTCCGGCCGAGCATGCGGTAGTGATCGCCGAGGAGTAGCCGCGGATGCCGTATTTGATCGCGATCCGCGCGGCGGCCATGTTCGTCAGCATCCCGGGAAGCAGATACGGCGTGACCCCGGGCCTGCCGCGCTCAAGCCTGCGATGCGACTGCTGCTCGAAGGTCTCCAGGCCGCCGCCGCCGGTCGAGACCACCACGGACACCCGGCGCGGATCAACGTCCTGACCGACGACGATCCCCGCGTCGGTCAGCGCATCGTCGGCGGCGGCGAGTGCGAGCAGCAGGAACCGGTCGACGCCGCGGCCTTCTCTCGGCGGCAGCACCTCGCGGGCGTCGATCGGCGGGGCGATCCCGGCCGACGCGAGCCAGCCGGCCGCCGGATGGTCGCCTTCCGGGCGGACCAGCCCTCTGCGGCCGGACACCAGCGCGTCGAAGAACTCGTCGAGCTTTCGGCCCAGTGGACTGACCACACCGATCCCGGTGACCGTCACCGCGGCCTGACGCCGGGCGCTGCGATTCACATCGTCGGCGGTCACAGTGTCAACAGCCACATTGCCAGCAGTCACAGCGTCCGGATTGACGGGGCGGGGGGCCACAGCGCTCATCTCGCGCTCTGCGAATCGAGATGCCGTTGGCGCAGCAGGTACTTGCGCACCTTGCCCGTCGGTCCCAGCGGCAGCGAATCGTCGTCCACGACGACCACGTCGCGCAGGGTGGCGAGCACGTGCTCGTCGAGTGCGGCGCGGACCTCCTTGCCGTAATCGCGGCCGCGGTCGGCCCCGGCACGCAGCTGCACGAGGACGTCGGTGACAACCTGCTGATCGTCGCGCACCGCGACGACCGTACAGTCCAGGATTGCCGGGCAGTCGGCGAGGATGCGCTCTTCGGTCATCGCGGTGTAGAGGCGTTTGCCGTTGCCGAGGTCGACGGAGTCGACCAGGCGGTCCATGTGGTAGTAGTAACCCTCTTCGTCCCGGTACATCAGGTCACCGGTCATGAAAAAACCGCGCACCCGCGTGCGATACGTGGTCACCGAGTCATTCCAGTACCCCAACGCCAACGTCGGCGACTTCGTCCCCAACTCACCCACCTGCCCCGCACCCAACGGCTCACCCTCAGGATCCAACACCGCACAATCCACGAACGTGTGCGGCTTACCCACACAACGTCCATACCGATTACTGTCGACAGTGTGCGTGATGAAAAAGTGCGAATGACCCATCTCCGTCGAACCCAGACCGTCGATGAACACTGATCCGGGTCGGCGCACGCGTCCCTCCGGCGTGGCGAACACCCGGCTGCCGACCGCGACGAGCCGGCGGATGTGCGCCTCGTGCGCGCAGTCGCCGGTGTTCCACCACAGACTCACCGAGTCCAGGTCGCGTGCGGCCAGGTCGCGCCCGGCCAGGTCGGCCCAGGTCGAGGCGAAGCCGAACACGCCATGCGGCTTCCACTGCTCGATCGCGTCCAGCACGGCGGGGCCGGTCTGGTCGGACAGGTGCACGACCTGCGCGTTGAAGCTGAGCGCCTGGTTGACCGCGATGAGCGTGGCGGCGTGCGGCGAGGGCAGGGCACTGAGAATCCGGTCGGCTCCCTGCGCGAGCGGAAGGGACAGGCGATGCTTGACCGCCGCGTACAGGCTGGCGTGCGAGTGCACGACCGCCTTCGGCATACCGGTCGTGCCCGAGGAGTGCGTGATCGCCACCGGATCGCCGGACCAGTGCCGGTACGGCGCGGGTGCGGCGTCGGGATCGGCGCCGACGCCGAGTTCCGCCGGATCGGACAGCAACGGCACGTCGTAGTCGCGGCCGTCGAGCGCGGCGCGGTGCACGGCGTCCGCGATCAGCCCGACGGCTTTCAGGCGGCTGATGTAGAGCGCTGCCTTCTCGCCGTCGACGTTCGGGTTGACCAGCGCCGGGATCGCGCCGAGGCGGGCGAGCGCGAGGAAACTCAGGATATTGTCGGCCGCCGCCGTCACGTACACGGCGACCGGGTCGCGCGGGCGAACGCCCATGCCGTGCAGCGCGGCGGCCCTGGCCCGCACCGCGCGGTCGAGTTCGCGCACGGTCAGCGGCTGCCACGCGGCGTGGCCGTCCACCGGCGTGTCGAAGGTGACCTTCGGCTCGTCAAGGCCCAGGCCGAGCCGGATGCGGGTGGTCAGGACGTTCCCGGCGCCCACGTCCGGGTCGGCCGCCAGCAGTGCGCGGATGTTGGTCGGGCTCATCGTGTGCTTCCTTCCGGCCGATCATCTGTGCGGGTTCCCCGAATCCCCGTGTCGTGCGCGTGCTGGGCTCGGCGTCAGGGCCGGCGGTCGACGAGCACCGCCTCGGCCCGGTCGCCTTCGCCGGGTCTGGCGCCCTGCTCGGCGGCGATGAGGAGGACCTCGTCGGCGTCCCCGTCCCGAAGCAGCCAGTCGGCTTCGGTGAGCGCGTCGGCGGTGATCCCGCCGGCGCTGTCCGGCGGCGGACTGACGCACACCACCGGTCCCGTCAGCCGTCTGCGAGCCGCGATGTGGCCCAGGACGGCGTTCGGATTGGACTGGAAGAACAGCAGCGGGGGCACCCGCCGGCCGGATCGCACGGCTTCGGCGATGGCCTGGGCGGTCGCCCGGTCCCCGCCGACGCTGGCCAGGAGCAGCGCGGTGCGCGCGGGGGCAGCCGCGTCATCGAACCCAGTGTCATTGAACCCAGCGCCATCGAGCGCCGTGCCGTCGAGCGCCGTGCCACTGAATCCTGTGTCATCGAACTGCGCGTCGTCGAGCCGCCTGTCATCGGTCCCTGATCCTGTCGGCTCTCGTCGGACGTTCGCCGCGGGCCGTGTGGTTCGGCGGCGCAGGCAGCGGTCGGCGACCTCGGCGACCAGCGGGTTGAACGACGAGACGATGAACCCTGGTATCGGCGGAAGCGTGTCGTCCTCGGTCTCCGGCCATCGCGCGTATGACAGCACTCGCAGACCGAGGCTGCTCGGTATCACGATCGGCCACACGTCCGTCTCGATCACGCCGCACCCACCAACAGCGCCGTGTTGGCGCCTCCGAAGGCCGAGTTGACGCTCAGCGCGTAGCCGGTGTCCGCCGGGCGCGGCCCGTCCAACACCAGATCGAGCCGGCAGTCCTCATCTGGGCCCAAGTACCCGGCATTGACCGGCAGAATCCTGTCACGCAGCGCGAGTACGGTGACCGCGAACTCCAGCAGCGCCGAGGCCTCCAGGGCGTGACCGTGCACTGACTTTGTCGAGCTCACCGCAGGCAGGCCGGGTCCGTCGCCGAAGACCCGCCGCAGCGCGGCCGCCTCCGCGCCGTCGCCCAGCTGCGACCCGCTCGCGTTCGCGTTCACGTAGCCGACCTGCGCTGGTCCGACTCCGGCGCGGCCGAGCGCGTCCTCGATCGCGCGGGCCAGTCCGGAGCCGTCCGGGATCGGCCGGCAGACGTGATAAGCGTCCCCGGAGCGTCCCCAGCCGGCCACCGTGGCCAGGACGTCCGCGTCCCGCTTGCGTGCGCTCGCGGTGGATTCGAGCACGACGGCGACCACGGCGTCGCCGAGCAGCAGTCCGTCGCGGCCCCGACTGAACGGCCGCGGCCGGCCGCCGCGTGTCAGCGCTCGACCGGCGTCGAAGACCGCGAACATGTCCGGCTCGACCAGGTAACCCGCCGCGACCACCACGCGCTCGGCGGCCCCGGACCCGATCAGCGAGGCGGCGTGCGCGACCGCGGTGCTTCCCGCGACGCAGGCGCAGGTGTAGGTCCGGGTGATGCCGGCCAGGCCGCAGCGTTGCGAAATCCCCTGCGCGACCCGCGCGGCGACCGGCGCCGTCTGCGGATCGGCGTGCAGACCCAGCAGCAGCGGCACGTCGGCAGCGTCCCGCGGTCGCAGACCGGACTGCCGACAGGCGTCCTCGATCACTGAGATCAGCTCGTCGGCCAGCCGCGGATCTCCCGGCAGCGCCGCGGCGTGCACCGTCGCCCGGCGGGTGACATCGAACCGTGAGACCGGCGCGAATCCCGGCCGTCCCGCGGCGACCGCCTCGGCCAGCGGCCGGGTGCCCCTCCCGAAGGCGGATACGGCGCCGAGCCCGGTGACGGCGACCGGCGCGACAGACCCCCCTGTCTCGGTCACGTCAGTACGCTTCCGGCTTCGCCTCGCCTAACACGGCCCCCAGTACGGTCACGGCGTCCTCGACGGTGCGGATCCCCGCCAACTGCTCGTCGGTCAGGTCGAGCACCACCGAGTATTGCTGTTCGACCTCTGCGATAAGCCAGGTGAGCTCCAGCGAGCCGACCACGTCGTCGACCGCCTCGGGGGCCCGGTCGCCGAACGCGGCGAGCATCCCGATCACGGTCGTGCGGTCCAGCGCCGCGCCGGGCGCGCCGGCCTGCCGGGTCACGGGCAGCTCCGTCACAGCGCGCTGCCGACGGCCGTGCCGTTCATCCGCGAGTCCACCTCGGCGGTGAACTCGTCGATGGTCATCAGGGCCGTGCTCTCCATGTCGTCGAGCTCGAACTTGACCCCGTACTCCTCCTCGACCTGCACGGCGAGATCCGCCAGGGCGAGCGACTCGAGGTCGAGCCCGGCCGGTCCGAGCACGGTCTGCCCGGTGACGTCGGAGACGTCGTAGTTCATCTCGCGCAGCGCGGCGATGATGAAGTCGCGGATCTGGTCGCGCATCTGTTCTCCTAGGAGCGTGTCGAAGCTCTCGGTTGCTGCGGTGGCCGGCGGGACGCCGCTAGTGGAGGTCCGGATCGGCCGCGCCGCCGGGGACGAGCGCGCGCGGTCTGCCGAACTGGTGCTCGGCCTGGCCGCCGGGCTGGCGCCGCCGCCTCCCGGACGGCTGCGGCTCGGCCACGAGGCGGACGGCCGGCCCGTCGTGCGCGGCGCCGCGGTCCACGTCAGCGTGAGTCACGGCCGCGGCGTCCTCGCCGCAGCCGCCAGCACGGACTTCCCGGTCGGCGTGGACGTCGAGGCCGTGCGCCGGATCCCGGTGCGGAACCTGGCCCGGCGCTGGCTGCGCGCCGCCGAGGCGGAGTGGATCGAGCGCCGCGAACCGGACGAGCGGATCGTCGCCTTCCTGTGGCTGTGGACGCAGAAGGAGGCGCTCGGCAAGGCCCGCGGCCTGGGTCTGGCCGGTGGTGCGGGGCTCTCGCGTGCAGTATGGCTGCCGGAGAGCTGGCCGCCAAGTGGCAGAGACCTGATGGGAGAGCGGGGGGTGGCCTGGCTCGGCCCGGTTCCCGGCGATGCGCGACTCGCGGTGGCCGCTGGGTTCGCCGACGGCGTGGTGTTCGCGGCGGCGGCTCAGGGTGCGAACGCCGTCGGCGCGATCGTGCGCACCGGCCCGGCGGACCTGGACGGCGCGCATGGACGGGGCGGGCAGCGGGGTCAAGTCGCCGACACCGCCTGATTGGTCCCGTTATGCCCGGCTCCGGTCGGCCCGGTCTCAGTGGGCTGCGGTCCAGCGCCCTGCGCGCCCGCCGCCGCACGCTCGGCGGCCTTGCGAAGCGCCGCCGCGTCCCGCAGCACCTTGCCGGTGGACGTGCGCGGCAGCTCCGGCAGGACCCGGATATGGCGCGGCATCTTGAACGAGGCGACCTGCTTGGCCAGGTCGGCGCGCACGTCGTCGCCGGTGGCCCCGTCGAGCGTCACGTACGCCTCGATCGCCCCGGCGTCGAAGACGATGACCGCCCCGGTCACGCCGGGCAGAGTGCCGAGGGTCTGCTCGACCTCCGTCAGGTCGACCTTGAGCCCGCCGATCGAGACCTGCGAATCGCGCCGTCCCAGGATCGTGACACGCCCGGTGCCCGGGTCCAGCCGCGCGGCGTCCCGGGTGTGCAGCCAGCCGTCCGACCAGCGCGCCGCGTCCATCAGGCCGAGGTACGGCGGTTCGGGCATCCGGATGTGCAGCTCGCCGTCCTGCTCGCGCAGCTCCAGGCCGTCGGTCGGGGTGAGCTCGGGGCGCAGCGTCCCGGTCAGGTCGGTGGCGATGACTCCGAGCTCTGTCATGCCGTACATCGAGCCGAGCGGGACGCCGTAGCGGGCGTCGAAGGCCTCGGGCAGCCCGGGCCGGGTCAGCTCGCCCGCGACGACCATCCGGACGAACGACGGCAGCGCCGGCGGATCGTTCGCCCCGGCCAGCAGTTCGGCATGGAAGGGCACGCCG
The DNA here is from genome assembly GCF_035946395.1 of Actinocrinis sp. Taxonomy (NCBI): domain Bacteria; kingdom Bacillati; phylum Actinomycetota; class Actinomycetes; order Catenulisporales; family Actinospicaceae; genus Actinocrinis; species Actinocrinis sp. The sequence continues at coordinate 12,005 of NZ_DASYZI010000070.1, read as the reverse complement.
ATCACGGTCGTCGGCGCGTCCCCGGCGCCGATCGCGGCGAGGATCCCGGCGGCGGTCAGCCGCTCGGGCAGCACCAGTTCGCAGCCCGCGTGCAGCGCCTGGAGCAGCCCGCCGACCAGGCCGAGGACGTGCACCACCGAGGAGAGCAGCACGATGCGATGGCCGCGGCGCGGGAACTCGGGCAGCGCGGCGTAGCGGTCGAGCTCGAACGAGAGGTCGTCGGCCGTGCGCGCGATCACCTTGGACGGCCCGGTCGAACCGGAGCTCAGCTGGATCAGCGCGTGCGGCGTCTGCGCGCCGGTACCGGCCGGCCGGGCCACGGCCCGCGTCTCGACCGCGGCGAAGCCGCGCAGCGCGGTGCTCGCCGGGGCGGCCGCCTCGACCAGGACCTGCGGAGCGAGCCGTTCGAGCGCGCGGTCCACCTCGGCCTGGGTCAGCCGGTGGTCCAGCAGGCTGACCTGCGCGCCGATCCGCCAGGCGGCCAGCAGTGCGGAGACGAACCCGAGCGAGGGCGGCAGCAGCAGTGTCGCGGTCCCGCCGGCGGTCAGGCCCGCGTCGGCCAGGGCCTGCTCCTGTCGCGCGACCAGCGCGCGCAGCGCGCCGCGGTCGATGCGCTCGGCCAAGTGGAGTGCGGGCTCGTTTTCGCCGCCGGCCAACAGCACGGAATCGACCCAACCGGGCGCCGGGCCGAGGACGGTGGGGCGGTCGGAAGCAGCAGTCAACAGAACCCCGGATATCGGACGACTAAGGGCATTGGGTTGATGTGCAGTGATACCGTCACGCGAGGCAGACGCTGTCACATCCGTTGCTTCCGGTCAAGGGTTCCGCTTGCGGTCCAGACCAATTTGGAAAAGGGTCTGGACCAATCCGGAGGACCGGCCATCGGTTGCCCTGCGGCTTCACCTGAATGGCAATAGGTTTCGCGGCACGTGATGAACTTCCGATGGTGGTTTAGGTTGCGCGGACGGCCACGAAAATTTCGCGGGCGTGTGCGAATTCTGAGAAGGAGATCATCGATGGCGCCAGAGCTCGAATTCCCTGGTTGGGACTGGGAGGATCCTGATACGCTCGCCGGCGCGCTGGACGGATTCAGCGAGGGGCTGGCGCGCTGCGACTCGCTCAAGGCGGTGGACGGGCCGTGGCCGCGCACCCGGGAGCAGCTCGCCGCGCTCGGCGTCACCGGGATCGAGTTCGCCGCGTTCCGCACCGAGCACCCTTCCGGTCTCGGGACCGATCTGGCACCGCTGCACACCGGGGACGAGACGACCGAACCCGGACGGATCTACCGGGTCGACGGCGGGAGCCTGTTCACCCAGCTGGACATCGGCGATCCGCTGCCCTTCGACGACGGCTCCGTGGACTGGGTGTACGCCGAGCACCTGATCGAGCACGTCCCGCTGCCGGTCGCGATCCGCTGGCTGGCCGAGGCACGCCGGATCCTCGCCCCCGGCGGCCTGCTGCGCGTCACCACCCCGGACCTGGCCGGATACGTGGAGGGCTACCGCGCCCAGGAGGTCCGCGGCGGGTTCTTCGCCAGGCACCGCAGGCGGCTGAGGATGATGCGGGTCGGCCCGCCGATGCCGGAGCGCAGGGCCTTCATGCTCAACCAGATCTTCTACTTCTACGGCCACCGCTGGATCTACGACCTCGACGAACTGCGGCACGCGGTGTCAGAGGCCGGATTCGCCCCTGGCGCACTGCGCGAGTGCGCGTTCCGCGAGGGTTCGCGGCAGGATGTGGCCGATCTGGACACCACGTTCCGCAATGACGAGACCATCTACGTCGAGGTGAACGCCTGATGCCGCTGCACCCGGAAGTCGAGGCCATGCGCGCTCGGAAGGCGCGCGAGGGCACCGCGCCCCTGTACACCCTCTCGTTGGCCGAGGCCCGCGCCGCGGACCTGGCCGACATCCAGGCCGCCAGCGGCACCGGGGAGCCGGTGGCGGCGGTGGCCGACCGGACGATCCCCGGCCCCGGCGGCAGGCTGCGTATCCGGATATACGAACCCGATCATGGTCGTGGACGGCCCGCGCTGGTGTACTTCTTCGGTGGCGGCTGGACGCTGGGCAACCTTGAGACCTGCGACGCGATCTGCCGGGCGCTGACCAACGCGTCGGGCTGCGTGACGGTGTCGGTCGAGTACCGGCTGGCCCCGGAGAATCCGTTCCCCGCGGCGGTCGAGGACTGCCGTGCGGGCGTGGCGTGGGTGGCCGGGCACGCGGCGCAGCTGGGCATCGACCCGGACCGGCTGGCCGTGGGCGGCGACAGCGCCGGCGGGAACCTCGCGGCCGCGGTCAGCCTGCTGGCCCGGGACGGGGGCGGCCCGGCGCTGCGCCACCAGCTGCTGGTGTATCCGAACACCGATTGCGCCTGGGATCCGCAGGCGCTGCGCGCCCACGAGGACCCGCTGCTGTTCAACCGCTTCTCGGTGCAGTGGTACTGGGGCCACTACCTGGCCGAGGAGAAGGATGGTCTCAGTGCGCTGGCTTCCCCGCTGCGGGCCGAGAGCCTGGCCGGGCTGCCGGACGCCACCGTGATCACCGCCGAGTACGATCCGCTGCGCGACCAGGGCGAGGCGTACGCGCGGCGGCTGAGTGAATCAGGGGTCGCGGTCGAGCTGCGGCGCTACGACGGCATGGCGCACGGGTTCTTCGCCATGTTCGGCGCGTTCACCCTCGGCCGTGAGGCCATCGACTACGCCGCCGCGCGCCTGGCCGCCGGCCTCGCGTAGCCGATACCTGGCATACCCGGCCGAGCGCTGCACGGACGCAGCGCTGGGCCTTTGCGTTGTCCGGCGCCGCTCAGCTGACCCGGCTGGAGAACAGCCTGGCCGACCAGGTGACCGCGGCGGTCGTCAGTACGACCATGATGATCAGGCCGATCCAGATCGTGTTGTCGCTCGCATTGCCCTGGAACAAAGCCCGCATTCCGGCCACGGCCCAGTAGAACGGGTTCCACAGGGCGGTGTCACGCAGCCACAGCGGGGCCAGAACGATCGGCAGCAGCACTCCCGACAGCAGCGCGACCGGTTGCGAGACCGTGTTGACCAGCGGCCCGAGCGCCCCGTCGTTGCGCACCGCCATCGTCATCGCGTACGCGATCGCCGCGGACATCAGGGACATGAGGGTGAACAGGATGAACGCCAGCAGCAGGTAGCCCGGATTGACGGTCAGCCCGAATATCAGGGCGATGATCACTGTCACCACCGCCTGCGCCAGCAGCGTGGTGGTCTCGCGCAGCGCCCGGCCGAGCAGCAGTGCCAGCCGGCTGACCGGGGTGACCCGGAAGCGTTCGATCACGCCCATGCGCAGCTCGCCGAGCAGTGGGAAGCCGGCCGCCAGGCCGCCGAAGATGGCCAGCGCCGCGAGCAGCCCCGGCACGTAGATCCGGTACGCGTCGTGGTAGCTGGTGGCGCCCATCGGGGTGAGCGCGACCTTGAGCAGCGGGGCGAACAGCAGCAGGTAGACGAACGGCTGCACCAGGCCGATGACCAGCCAGGACGGGGTGCGGATCACGATCAGCAGCTGGCGCTGGTAGACCAGCCAGGTGTCGCGCAGGATCTTCACGGGAGCTCTCCGCTTGAAAGTTTCAGTTTCAGGGGTCTGAAATGGTTGCGCCGCGCACTCGGTCGCGGTCGCGGGTCAGCCCTGGGCGATGGTGCGCCCGGTCTTGGTCAGGAACACGTCGTCGAGGCTCGGCCGCTGCAACTGGACCAGTTCAGGCTCGATGCCCGCGCTCTCCAGCGTGCGCAGGATCAGCGGGATGGCCGTCGCGCCGTTCTCGGCGTAAACGCGCAGCGAGTCCTCGGAGGGCGACTCGACCTTGCGCACGAAGGGCTGGTCGGCCAGCGCCTTCTGCGCCGTACCGGCCTGTCCCGGCGTCGTGCCCTCCTTCGCCACCGTGCCGCCGAGCCCGACGATGACCACGTCCCCGGAGATCTCCCGCTTGAGGTCCTCCGGCGTGCCCTCGGCCACGATCTCGCCGTGGTCGATGATCGCGATGCGGTCGCAGAGCGAGTCGGCCTCTTCGAGGTAGTGGGTGGTGACGAACACCGTCATCCCCTCCTCGCGCAGCCGGCGCACCTCCCGCCACAGCCCGGCGCGGCTGTGCGGGTCGAGGCCGACGGTCGGCTCGTCGAGGAACAGGCACTTGGGGCGGTGGATCACGCCCAGCGCGATGTCGAGCCGGCGGCGCTGCCCCCCGGAGTACGTCATGCTCTTGCGATCCGCGTACTCGGTGAGGTCGAAGGCCTGGATCATGGCCTTGGCCCGCTCGACGGCCTCTGACTTGCCGATCCCGTATGAGCGCGCCTGGACGACCAACTCCTCGCGCGCGGTGAGCGCCACGTCCGTGCCGCCGCTCTGCGCGACGTAGCCGATGCGCTCGCGCACCGCGGCCGGGTCCTTGAGCAGGTCGGCGCCGAAGACGGTGGCCTGCCCGCCGTCCGGGGGCAGCAGCGTGGCCAGCATGCGCAGCGTGGTGGTCTTGCCGGCCCCGTTCGGGCCGAGGAAGCCGAAGATCTCGCCCTGGCCGACCGTCAGGTCGACGCCCTTCACCGCCTCGACGCTGGTCGTCTGGCGGCGCTTGCGGGTCTGGAAGGTCTTACGCAGACCTCTGGTCTCGATCAACCGTGGCTCCTGGTTCGCTGGGGCTGGTGTCCGGGGCGGGGCGGTGGGCGGGCGGTGACGCTGATGACTGTGCTGATAACGGTGTCGGCGGCGGTGCCGATGACGACGACCCGGCGGCGCCGGCGGCGGTGCGGGCGAGCGCCTCCAGCCGGTCGGCCGCGGCGCGCGCGCCACCGCCGGCGGCGAATGCCTCGCTGACGCGGCCGGCCGCGTCGCGGTACGACGGTTCGCCGAGGACCGTCTCGATCGCCCCGCGCAGGGCCGCGGCGTCCGCGCGTTCGAACGAGACGCGCAGCCCCGCTCCGGCGGCGGCGACCTGGCCGGCGGTGACCGGCTGGTCGTGCCGGATCGGAGCCAGGACCACGGGGACGCGGTGCGCGAGCGCCTCGCACACCGTGTTCATACCACCATGGCAGACCACTGTGTCCAGCGCACCGCGCTCCAGCAGTTCCAGGATCGGCGCCCAGGAGACCCGCAGCACGTTCGGCGGGACGCCGTCAGGCAGCGCGTCCGGCGCGGCGATCACGATGCCCTGCGCCTCGTCGGCGAGCTCGCCGAGCGCCGCCACCGCCCTCGGGTAGAAGCCCCCTGCGACGTCTGCGGCGAGCGTGCCCATCGTCACCAGCACGCGCCGCCGGCCCGGCTCAAGCCGGTCCCAGGGGAAGGGCTCGCGCCCGGGTGCGGCGGCCTGCGCGGAGCGGTCCGCCAGCACCGGCCCGACCAGCGCGTAGTGCTCGGGAAAGGGCAGCGGGCCGGTCAGCGCCCTGCTGGTGAGGGCCAGCACCAGGTGCGGCGAGAAGCGCGGATCGGTGAACTCATCCGGCGGCAGCCTGGCCGCGTTCCACAGGGTGCGAAGGTGTCCGCGCATCCACTCCTCGACCGGTGGGAAGGCGCGCAGCGGCCGGGTCAGCTCCATCGACGAGGTCGCCAGGGTCGCCCACGGGACGCCGTGCCGGTACGCGGTGAACGCCCCGGCCGGCGTGTGCTCGTCCGAGACGACCACGTCGGGCTGATATGCGAGCACTGCCTTGTCCACCGCCTTCGCGGTGAACTTGGCGTACGGCACGATGAACTGCTCCCACAGGGACCTGATCGCCGCGTGGCCGCGCGCCGCCTGCTCGCGCAGCAGCTTCGACCCGGTCGGGAACAGCTGCGCGTCCGGCCCGAGCAGCGGCCGCAGGAACAGCTCCGAACCGGCCCACGCCACCTCGTGGCCGCGCTCGGCCAGCGCCCGGCCGAGTCCGGCGGTCGGATTGACGTGCCCGGCCAGCGGCGGCGAGACGAACAGGAAGCGGCTCACCGCCGGATGCCCGCGGTGCGCGGGGTGGAAGAGCGGGGGACGCCCGGCTCGCCGGGCGCCGCGGCCCGGGGCACTGCCTCCGTCACGCGTAAGACCCCTTAGGTTAGCGTCCTGATGGTTCCGTGTCTTGTGGTGCGCGCGGGACGGCGGCATACTACAGCTCGCCGGGCAACTGGAGTAGACCAGTGGTTGAGAAGGACCGTCGTCTGGGGGGAAGCGTGACCGCACTGGAGGCGGTGGCCGTCCACCTGCCGCCGCAGTCCCTGCCGATCGAACAGGTGGTGGCGGACCTCGGTCTCGAACCGAGGCAGGCGACGCTGCTGCGCCGGTTCCACGGTCTCGACCGGGTGCGGTTCGATCCGGACGGCACGCTCTACGACCTGCTGCTCGGCGCGGCCCGCGCACTGGAGTCGCTGCGCGGCCGGGAGGCGCGGGTCAGGTACGTCCTGCACGCACGCAGCGTGACGCAGGTCCCGTATCCGCTCAACCCCCTGCACGAGGTCTGCCGTGAGCTCGGGCTCGAACACGCGCTCGCGTTCACCGTGACGCACCATGCCTGCGCGTCCAGCCTGTTGGCCGTGGACGTCGCGGGCAGGCTGTTGGCGGCGGACGGCGACCCGGACGCGCTGGCGCTGATCCTGGCCGGAGAGAAGGCGTTCACCCGGGACGCCCGGCTGGTGCCGGGGACCTCGCTGTTCGGCGAGAGTTCGGCCGCCGCCCTGGTGCGTGGGGGAGAAGGAAGTGATCGTGTACTGTCGTATTCGGCCGTGTTGCGCGGCGAGTTCGACGGCAGGCTGGCCGAGGACCCGGACCTCCTGCAACGGTACCAGCGCGCCTATCCGGAGCTGCTGGCCGAGGCCGTGGTGGCGGCGCTCGAAGCCGCGAAGACCGACCTCGGGCAGATCAGCCTGATCCTGCCGCACAACGTGAACCGGATCTCCTGGCGTACGCTCTGCAAACGGATCGGGTTCCCGGTCGAGCGGGTGCTGCTGGACAACGTGCCCGAACTCGGCCACGGCTTCGCCGCGGACGCCTTCATCAACCACCGCACCGCCACCGACCGCGGACTGCTGCGACCGGGCGACCGCTACCTGGTGGCCGCCGCCGGGGTCGGTGCCGCCTTCTCGGCGATGGTGCTGGAGCATTAGCCTGAAGTACGTGGCGCACGGAGCGTGCGTTAGTCCCTGATTCAGCGTCCTGCTGAAACTTGCGTCATCTCGTCCTAACGAGCGGGAGGGGACCGGCACCATGGAGCAAGTGATCGAGCAAGAGAGCACCGGCCGGGATGAGGGCGTGCCGCGCGCCCGGGTCGTCGAGAGCATCAATCTGCTGCTTCCGCGGGTGCTCAAGCGGGAGCTGCCGGCCCAGTCCGAGGAGGTGTGCCTCTTCGACGAGCTGGGCCTGACCTCGGCCAGCACGCTGGCGCTGATCCTCGAACTCGAAGAGGAGCTCGACATCCAGATCGAGGTCGAGGAGATCGGCCAGGACGACCTGCGCTCGCTCGGCACGCTGGCCGACTACGTGTCGACCCACGCGATCACGGAGGACTGATTCCCGTGCCCGGCGCCGCTGCGCCGGAGCGTTGCGCGACGGCGGCGTACCCGCGCATCGGCCGGGTCGCCGCCCGCCGGTTCGCCGGTCGCTCCGAGCTGTCCGTCGACCCGGACCTGCGGGTCTATCTCAGTGACCTGGTGCGCCCGTACGGGGTCGCGCTGCGCGAGGATCTGCTCGAACGCGGCGTGGGCCACACGTACGGCGAGATGGCCGAGGAGCTGATCCGCGAGACCGTGCCCGAGGACGGGCCGGTCGACCTGCTCATCCTCGCCTACGCGGTGCACGACGTGCGGCCCGGCCGCTCGACCGCGCTCTACCTGGGCGAGGTCTGCCCGGGCAGGCCGATGGCGTTCACGGTGTGCGACCAGGGGATCGCGGGGCCGTACACGGCTGTGCGCCTCGCGTCCGAGTACCTGCGCACCGGCGACCGCGTGCGAGCCCTGATCATCGTCGCGGAACAGGCCGCGCTGCATTACGAGCCGCCGACGCGGCCTGACACACCCGTCACGCTGCCGGATGAGCACAGCGCGGTCGCAGTGCTCTTCGAGGGTGTCGGCGCGACCGGGCTGTCGGCAGTACGCGAACACGCCGGGATCGCGCCGGGTGAGGTTCCGGAACTGCTCGTCGCGCAGGTATCCGAACTTGCCGCCGGGATCGATCGTGGCCGGCGTGTCCTGGTACTCGGCGGCGGATTGTCGAAGGCCGACGCCGAAGGCCTCGGCATCGATCGCATCGTCGCCGCTCCGGCCGGGCGGCCATGCACAGGGGTCTGGCACGAACTCGCGCAGGGCCACGCGCAGTGGTCCGAGCACGGCGACTTCGTGATCCTGGCGGACTACGATCGCCAGTTGCGGACGCTGTGCCTCTGCGCGATCGAGACAGGCGGCGCGTCGTGATGAACGTCTCTCTCGTGGAAACGCCTCCCATAGGCACTTCTGTCATGGACGCAGCCTTCGTAAACACGGTCACAGACACGCTCATAGACACGGTGGATGTCTGGCTCGTCCCGACAGATCAGCCACCGGCGGTGCTCGCCGAACTCGCCGCGCTCCTCGACGACGAGGAACGCCGACGCGCCGTCACGCACCGCAGTGCCGTCCAGCGCGCGCGGTTCGTCGCAGCGCACGGTGCGGCACGGCGTATCGTCGCCGGGCACCTCGGGCTGGAAGCCCGGTTCGCCTGGCGGCGTGGCGAGCACGGCAAGCCGGAACCGGACACGGATCGGCTCGGCGGCGGCGCGGGCAGGGCGCGGATCAGCATCTCGCACTGCGCGGAGGCGGCCCTCGTCGCCATCACGCAGCCGGGATCCCCGCCGGCGCGCGAAGCCGGGCCCGACGTCGCCAATGCCATGGCGCAGTCGCAGGTCCCGCCGCCGCGCGAGGTCGGGATCGACGTCGAGCGGCTGGCCTCCGACCAGGAGGCGATCCGGCTCGCGGCCCGCTTCTTCCCGCCTGACCAGGCCGGATATGTGGCCTCGTCGCGCGAGCGCGGCGGCCCGGCCGGCCGATTCATGACGCTCTGGTGCCGCAAGGAGGCCTGCGTGAAGGCGCTCGGCGGCCGCTTGGTCCAGGGCCTCGGGCTGCCCGTGCAGGGCGAGGCCCCGCTCGTGGTGCAGATTCCGCCCGGCACCGGACAGCCCGCCGAGTGGTACCGGGTGAGCGACGTGCCCGCGCCAATGCACTTCCGCGCGGCCGTGGCGCTCAAAGGCGCGGCGCCGTACGTGCTGCGCCGCCACGTGTGGTCCGCCGATGGCGCCGAAACCGCCGCGCCGGCGTCCCCGCGTGACTCCCACGACTGATCACGACTGATACCGTGTCCGATTATCCGAGGGTGGAGATAGTGTCCGAGATCACCGACGCTCCGGCGACTGCGCTGACCACGGAAGCTCCCGGCGTGCTGCTGTACCCGGAGGCGTTCGAGCGCATCGTGGCGATGCTGCGCGCGGGGATCACCCGGCTCGCCGCCGACGAGCCGGCCCCGTTCACCCGGCTCGCCGTCCCGCCGGTCATCTCGCGGCGCACGATCGAGCGCGCCGGATACGTGACCTCGTTCCCCCACCTGCTCGGGACCGTGCACAGCTACGCCGGAGACGCCAAACGCTGGGGCAGGCTGGCACCGCTGGCCGAGGAGGGCGGCGCGTGGCATGCGGACCAGGAGATCAGTGATCTGGTCCTGCTGCCCGCCGCCTGCTATCCGACCTATGCGACGCTCGCCGGCCGCGACCTGGACGCCCCGGCCCGCTTCCACGTCGAAGCGCACTGCTTCCGGCAGGAGGCGACCAGCGAGCCGGGGCGGCTGCGCACCTTCCGCATGGTCGAACTGGTGACCGCGGGCGACGAAGAGCACTGCGTCGCCTGGCGCGACCGCTGGCTCGCGCGGGTCGCGCAGTGGCTGGAGTCGATGTCGCTCAAGGTCGCCATCGAGGAGGCCGACGACCCCTTCTTCGGGGTGGGCAGGAAGCTGTACCAGGCCGCGCAGCGGATGCAGAAACTCAAGTTCGAGCTGCGCGTGCCGGTGGACGGCGACCAGGTCCAGGCGATCGCCTCGGCCAACTACCACAAGGACCACTTCGGGGAGGCGTTCGGCTTCACCGCGGGCGGCGCGGCCGGGCAGACCGCGTGCACCGCGTTCGGCATCGAACGCATCGCGTTCGCGCTGATCAATGTGCACGGGCCGCAGCCGGACCGCTGGCCCGCGGCGCTGTGGCGCTGAGCCGACCCCGCGCCGACCGTCGCGGCGGTCGCCGAACGAAAGGCGGACACGAGGTGACCGAAACCCGTCTCATCACCGTGAGATACACCGGGCAGGGCGCGGGCGAGGGCCCGCTGACGCTCGGGCAGGACAACATGATCCGCTGCATCCTGCACGACGAGCCGATGGAGATCAACAAGCACGCGCTCTGGCCGGTGCCCGAGGGCGTCGACCTCGACACCGCGCTCGGTGCCCTGCGCACGTTGGCTGAGCGGCACGAGGCGCTGCGCACCCGCTACCCCGGCCCGCGAGACCGCCAGCCGACAACGCAGGTGGTGCACGCCGAGGGGGAGTTCGACGTCGCGATCGTCGAACTCGGCCCCGGTGAGGACCCTGACGAGGTCGCCGAGGAGGCGGGGCGCCGCTTCCGCGCCATGCGCTTCGACCTGGCCGAGCACTTCCCGTTGCGATTCACCCTGGTGACCGAGGACGGCCGGCCGGCGCGTCTCAGTGTCGTGGTCTGCCACGCCGCCGCCGACGGCGCCGCGACCGCGCTGCTGATCGGCGAGTGGTACGAGCTGGCTTCGGGCCGCGCCCTCGACCCGGTGGCCGGTCCGACGCCGCGCGAACTGGCCGTGCTGGAGCGCTCCACATCCGGGGCACGCCGGACGAAGGCCTCGCTGCGGCACTGGGAAAAGATCCTGATGCACGGTCCGCAGGCGGTCTTCGCGGACGGCGGCGTCGGCCCCTCCGCCGGGCGGTTGCACACGCTGATCGTGCGCTCGGTCTCCGCGGCCGAGGCGTTGCAGGCCACTGCCGAGCGCACCGCCGCCAGCCCGTCCGCGATCATGCTCGCGGCCTACACCGCGCTGGTCGCGCACCGGGCCGACCAGCCGAAGGTCGTCGTCGCGGCGCTCTCGTCAAACCGGCACCGGCCCGGCCTCGAACAGTACGTCGGCACGCTCGCTCAGGACGCGCTGATGTGCCTCGACGCCGACGCCGCGGACTTCGACCGGCTGATCGCCGCCGCCGGTACCGCCGGTCTGACAGGGTACTGGCACAGCACCTTCGACTCGGAGGCGATCTGGAGCCTGATCGACGAGACCGCGTACCGGCGCGGCGCCCGGTTCGCCCGCCACGTGGTGCTCAACGACCTGAGCACCACCGTGCCCGAGGCCGCCACGAGGAACCGGCCGGACCCGCCGGCCGACCCGGACCTGGCCTGGCTGCCCGCCGAGTACATCCCGGTGCGGCTCATGCTGAACATCTGGCGGCTGCGCGACTGCGTCGAACTGTCGCTGAGCACTGATCCGCAGCTGTTCGGCCGGGACGACACCGAGCGTTTCGCACGCGGGATGCTGAGCCTGCTGCGCGAATCCGCGACGCGCGCGGTACCGCTGGCCGAGCTTGGCGAGTTGACCGGGATCGAGCGCGTGCGGCGCGAGGGCGGCCAGTGGCACCGCATCGAGGACTCGTGGATCGACCTGCACGCGGTGAGCCATCTGCTGGACGCGGCGTTGGACAAGCGGCCGAGTCTGGTCGAGGTCGGCGACGGCCGGCTGGTCGCCCGGATCGTGCAGGACGGCCGGCCGATCACGCCCGGGGAGGCGCACCGCGCGGTGATGGATGTCCTGTTCAGCCAGCCCAAGACGACCGGGGCGCTGGACGATCCGCCGTGGGCCGAGAACAGCGGGGTCAGCGGTGCGCTGTCCGGCTGGGAGACCGCGTGCGCTCCGCACGAGTACGTGATCCACGACGACAGCCCCCTGATCCCAGACGATCCCGCGTCCTGGTCGGGGCTGCCCGTCGTCGCCCGGGGTGACGGTCGTGAC
>NZ_DASYZI010000069.1:0-33142 GCF_035946395.1 Actinocrinis sp. | reverse complement strand
ACCCGCCGCTCAGCTCCGTGCGCCAGCCGATCGAGCAGGTCGCGCGGGACCTGGTGCGGCTGCTGCTGGCGCGCGTGGACGGCGAGGCCGTGCAGTCGCTGACGCTGCCGACGACGCTGACGCGGCGCGCCTCCGCCTGAGAGCGAGACAACCCTTCGCGGACCGGCCTTCTGCCTGACGCTGTGTGACGCCGGGTCAGCGAACGCGGCGCGCGCCGAGCAGGACGCAGTCGCCGCACGCCATGCCGTCGCGGCCGGGGCGGCGCGATAGAACAGGCAGCAGTTGCAGCGTTGGACCCCCATCTCCCGCCACGGCGTCACTGCCCGCGTACGCGGGTCGTGTGCCTGGGCCGCGAAGGACGACCGCAGCGCGGCGAGCCGCCCGGTCACGGGTGCCGGTGATGGCAACGTTCTCGCTCGCGGGCGAGAAGCGGGTCACACCGGCACCGGGTTCGAGCTCTGGGAAGGGGGCGCAACAAGCGATTCAATGCGTCGACAGGGTGCTTAGTCGCCGCGCCCGGTGTACGAGTACAGCTCCACCAGGGAGCGCAGGTCGGCCACGGCTTGGCGGGCCGTGCCGGCGCCGTTGGACGGCTGGATGCCCATGGCGGCGAGGCTGTCGCCGGAGTCCAGGTCGAGCAGCACCCACGGGTCGCCGGGCCGCAGGTTGACCCGCACGATCTGCGGCCATTCGAGCCGGTGGGTGCGCAGCATGTTGACCACCGTCAGCCCCCCGCGGTCGGCCACCACCTTCGGGCGGGCGAGCACCAGCAGCACGGCCGCTCCGGCCAGCCCGATGCCGCCGAACGCGATGCGGTCCGGTAGCGGCCACGGCGCTCCGCCGTCGCTGGGCAGCAGCGCGGCGACCAGGCCCATGGAGCCGGCCATGAGCACCGCGACGGCGAACACGATCACCCTTGTGCGCGTGGGGCGCCAGGTGATCGGCAGGACCGGCAGTCCTTCCTCGCCGGGTGAGCCGAGTGCGCCATCGCTATCGCTCAGCTCGCTGTTGGGTGCCATCGCTCCCGTCTCGTGTGGGTGCCGCTACAGGCGACACGCCCGGATGTCGGTCACGAGGATAGCGCGGGCGCCGAGCTGCCAGAGGTCGTCCATGATGGGTTGGGCGTTCTCGCGCGGCACCATGGCGCGCACGGCGACCCAGCCCTCGGTGTGCAGCGGGGAGACGGTCGGGGACTGGAGCCCCGGGGTGACGGCGACGGCAGCCTTGAGCTGCTCGGCCCGGATGTCGTAGTCCATCATCACGTAGCTGCGGGCGACCAGCACGCCCTGCATGCGGCGCACGAACTGCTCGACCGCCGGGTCGGGCCCGCAGCCGCTGCGGCGCACGAGCACGGCCTCGGATTCGAGGATGGGCTCGCCGATCAGCTCAAGGCCCATCTGCCGCAGCGTGGTGCCGGTCTCCACCACGTCGGCGATCACGTCGGCGACGCCGAGCTCGATGGCGATCTCCACGGCGCCGTCAAGCTTGACGACCTGCGCCTCCACCCCCGCGGCGGCCAGGTGCGCGCGCACGACCCCGGTGTAGGAGCTGGCGATGCGCAGGCCCTTGAGGTCCTCGACGGCGCGGCCGGTGCCGGGCCGCCCGGCGAAGCGGAACGTGGAACGGGCGAAACCCAGCTGCATGATCTCCTCGGCGGGGGCGCCGGAGTCCAGCAGCAGGTCGCGGCCGGTGATGCCGACGTCGAGCCGGCCGGAGCCGACGTACACGGCGATGTCGCGGGGCCGCAGGAAGAACAGCTCGGCACCGGAGACGGGGTCGGAGACCAGCAGCTCGCGGTCCTTGCGCTGGCGGTACCCGGCCTCGTGCAGCATCCCGCAGGCCGCCTCGGACAGCGATCCCTTGTTGGGCACGGCGATGCGCAGCATGGGTGTGGGACCTTTCGTGGGGGCGACGGGTCGTCAGGTTCGGGCGGTGCGGGCTCTCAAGCGGTCACGGCAGCCGCGGACACACGGCGGCAGCCGGTCACAGGTGGGCGTAGACGTCGTCGAGGTCCAGGCCGCGGGCGAGCATCAGCACCTGCACGTGGTAGATCAGCTGGCTGATCTCCTCCGCGGTGCGGTCGGCGCTCTCGTGCTCGGCGGCCATCCACACCTCGGCGGCCTCCTCGACGACCTTCTTGCCGATGGCGTGCACGCCGGCCTGCACCAGCTCGACGGTACGCGAGCCGGGCTGCCCGGAGGCAGCCTTGGCGGACAGCTCGGCGAACAACTCCTCGAAGCTCTTGCTCTTCACGCCCCCGCCGCTCACTTCTCGCCCAGTCCCCTCAGCGCGAGCGCGGTGGCCACCGCGCTGAGCGCCGCCTCACGGCCCTTGTCCTCGCTGGAGCCGGGCAGCCCGGCGCGCTCACGCGCCTGCTGCTCCGTGTCGCAGGTCAGCACGCCGAACCCGACCGGGATGCCGGACTCGACGGCGACCTTGACCAGCCCGTCGGTGGCGGCGCGGCACACGTACTCGAAGTGCGGGGTACCGCCGCGCACGACCACGCCGAGCGCGACGATCGCGTCGTAACGGTGCTTGGCCAGGGCGTGCGCGGCCACGGGAAGCTCGAAGCAGCCGGGCACGCGCAGCACGGTGGGCTCGTCGATGCCGAGGTCCGCCAGGGCCTTGCGCGCACTGTCCAGCAGCGCGTCCATGATCTCGGTGTGCCAGCGGGCGGCGGCCACGCCGACCCGCAGCTGCGCGCACTTGCGCAGGTCCGCCGGGTCGACGGCCAGTTCGGGTGCTCCGGTGCCGGACACGCGTGCTCTCCACTCTTTGCCTCGGTGCGGTTGACCGTTTCCGACGCTACCGCGTCGCGCCTCAGCGCACCGGGGCCGTCCGGTAGGCGATCAGGTCGGCGATCGAGACGATCGCCAGGCCGTGGCGGGCGGCGAAGCCGAGCAGGTCGGGCAGCCGGGCCATGGTGCCGTCGTCGTTGACGATCTCGACCAGCACGCCGATCGGCGCCAGCCCGGCCAGGCGCGCCAGGTCGACCGCGGCCTCGGTGTGCCCGGGGCGTTCCAGCACGCCGCCGGGGCGGGCGCGCAGCGGGAAGACGTGCCCGGGGCGCGTCAGGTCCGCGGCGGTGGTGCCCGGGTCGGCCAGCAGGCGGATGGTGTGGGCGCGGTCGGCGGCGGAGATACCGGTGCTCACCCCGTCGCGCGCGTCCACGCTGACGGTGAACGCGGTGCCCTTGCGGTCCTGGTTGACCGCGGTCATCGGCGGCAGCTCCAGCAGGTCGGCGCGCGCGTCGTCCATCGGCGCGCAGATCACGCCGCTGGAGTAACGCACCGTGAACGCCAGCAGCGCGGGCGTGGCGTGCACGGCGGCGAAAATGATGTCGCCCTCGTTCTCGCGGTCCTCGTCGTCGACGACGACGACCGGGCGCCCGGCGGCGATCTGCGCGATCGCGGTGTCAATCGTGTCCAGCAGCCCCGCGCGCTCCAGCGTGCCCAGCATGTCGGCACTCATGCGCCCTCCCCAGAGGCCGCACCGGCGCCAGACAGCAGCCGCTCGGCGTACTTGGCCAGCACGTCGACCTCCAGGTTGACCCGCTGCCCGGCCTGCTTGACGCCCAGGGTGGTCTGGGCGAGCGTCGCGGGGATCAGCGAGACGGTGAACGCGGCACCACCCGCACCCTCCTCCAGCGCCGAGACGGTCAGGCTGATGCCGTCGACGGTGATCGAGCCCTTCTCCACGACGTAGCGGGCCAAGCGCGCGGGCAGTGAGACGGTCACCAGTTCCCAGTGCTCGCTCGGCTCGCGCCGCAGGATGGTGCCGGCGGCGTCCACGTGGCCCTGCACGATGTGCCCGCCGAAGCGGCCGCTGGCGGCCATGGGCCGCTCCAGGTTGACCCGGTCGCCGGGCGCCAGGTCGCCGAGACTGGAGCGTTTGAGCGACTCGGCCATCACGTCGGCGGTGAACTCGCCGCGGGCCAGGGAGTCGGAGCCGGTGGCGTCGATGACGGTCAGGCACACGCCGTTGACCGCGATCGAGGAGCCGTGCACGGCGTCGGAGGCGACCAGCGGCCCGCGCACGGTGAAGCGGGCGGCGTCGGGCAGCGCCTCGATGGCGACGATCTCGCCGAGTTCTTCGATGATTCCGGTGAACACCGCTTGCGTCTCTCCCTCTGGCCGGTCCGGACCGCGGCGCGGTCTCCGGGCGCAGACGAGGGAGGCACTGCTGGGCGGCGTACGGCAGCGGGCCACGGGCCCGGTCGCGGCGTGACCCGGCCATGAGAAGGACCGGGCCCGCCGCACGCGCGCGCCCGCGCACGTGCCGACGCTCCCGCGTGCTGCCTCCCATCCGGACTTTCACCGTCGGTCCCGGAGTTCCACCGGGTCAACCGTTCGGACGCGCCTCGGGCCGAAGCCCGTGCGCGGCCCTCGCGGGTCGCGGACTGTCACCGCCGGTTCGGAATTACACCGACCCCGGAGCACGCTTGCTGTCTACTTCAATCAGTGTGCCATGCCCGGTATTCCCGATCCCCTTCTTTATTGCCCTGCGTCCTGTGAACTGCCGCACAGCGCGCAACGCACGCCACACGCGTCACTGACGCCTCACGCCGCGGGGCCGGACGCCTCGGCGGCACGTGCGAGCAGCCGCGCCCCCGCGATCGCGGCGCCGACCTCGGTCAGCCGCGCGAGGCGCAGCACCTCGAAACGGTGGAACGGCGGGTCGCCGACGCGGCACACCACGACCAGCACGCCATTGCCGACCGGGGCGGCGGCGTACCGGTCGGCGCCTACGGACACGGCGGCGGCGCGCGCCGGCAGGTCAGGCAGCACGAGCTCGCGCGGGGCGTCCCAACTGCGGGCCAGCACCGCGGCAGCCGGCAGCGACCCGGCGGCCCCGGCGCGCACGGCCACCGCCCAGTCGGCGGCCAGGATCCGCGGCAGCGCGTCGGCCAGCACGCTCAGCGCCGCGCGCGGGTCGGCGGCGACCCGGCCGAGCAGGTCGAGGTCGGGAAACGCGCCGGGCACCTCCCCGGAGGGCCGCACGCCCTCGACGGTCACGGCGCTAAGCGCCCGCAGCGAGCGTTCGAGGCGCGCGCGGTGCCGTTCCTCGGGCAGGAACACGGTGATCTCGTCCAGAGCCCGCCCCGGCTCCCTGCTCAGCACGCTGACCTGCACGATGTCGGCGCCGCAGGCACCGAGCTCCCGGGTCACCTGCCCGAGCGCGCCCGGGCGGTCCGCCACCCAGAGCCGCAGCCGCAGCAGCACGTCAAGTCCCCTTCCCGCCGGTTGCCTCGCTCCAGCCCCCGCGACGATCGGCCCCTGAACGGTGACGATCGGCCCCGTCAGTCTCGCCGCGCCCGGTTTCCGCCCCGTTGCGCCCGTGTCACCGATACGCACGTTTCCCTATGCGCGCTTTCGCCGCGTGCGCCGCCCGGCCGCCACCGCGAACGCGGTGGCGAACAGCAGGCCCCCGACCATCTCGTGGCTGTAGAACCGCCCGGGCGCCTCATCCTGGATACGGCCGTGGAACGCGTCCACCGCCGCCGGGTACGGCGAGCGCCCGAAGAACAACTCCGAGGGCTTGTCCAGGTCGGGCAGCGCCGCACCGACCATACCGGCCAGCACGGCGGCCCGCCGCTCGCGCGCAGTCAGCGCGTACACGGCGGCCATCGCGCCGAGCCCGGTCAGCCCGTCGGCGACGGCGACCCGCAGGAAATGCTCCCGGCTGCGCCACCGCCCCCAGTGCGGCAGCGCGTCAAGCGCGAAGTGCGACGCGATGCCCAGCGGCAGCGCCGCCGCAGGCCGCCCGCTGGCCGCCCCGATCGCCGCACCGGACAGCACGTGGTTGGTGATCAGCATCAGCTCTCCCAGGTTCGCGGCAAACGGCGGGCAGGCACCCACGGCGCCTTTTCCAGCCTAAAAGATCACACGTACGTGTGATCGTCCTGAGAATGGCACCGACACGCCGAAGAGCGCTGTAACGGTGATCACGCCGCGCGCATCTTGCACGCGGCTTCTATCGACAACGAGGAGGTGGGACGATGACGATCGTGATGTCCGACCGCGAACACGACCTGATGGATGTGGTGCAGTCGATCCACGACGGTCTCGAACTCCCCGAGGGATACCGAGCCGAGATCATCGGGGGTCAGATCGCCGTGGTTGTGTCACCGTTCGGCATGCACGCGTACATCCTTCAGGAGATCCGCGACGCGGCCACCGGCCGCCTGCCCGAGGGCCACAGGCTCTACGAGAACATCACGCTTGAGGAACCCGACGGCGACCGGTACATCCCCGACCTCGCGCTGCTACCCGACGCGTTGATGCGTACCCGCAGGCAATGGATCTTCCCGATGGGAATGTGCCTGCTCACGGTTGAGGTGACTTCCCCGGGCCAAGAGGATCGCGACTACCGCAAGACGGCGGGATACGCGCGGGCCGGGATTCCGGTGTACCTGATCGTGGATCAGAAGCGGCGGCGGTGCGTCGTGCACAGCGAGCCCGAGGGCGACAAGTACGCCACCGTGACGGAGGTGCCGTTCGGCCGCGACGTCGTCCTGCCGCTCGCCGCGCCGCTCACCGTCGACACCTCCAGACTCTGACCGTCACCTGACAGAGCGAAAGGACGTAGGACTGTCGTGGTGACGCTGGCCGAGTATGCGCGCGATCCACGTAGGCGCACTGAACTCGTCAATGGGGTAATCATCGAGGGCTCACTCACGCCGCGTGGGCAAATCACCGCCGCTCGTATGCTCACGGGGATCCTCGAACAGCACGGCCTGATTTCCGGGATGCGGGCGAATCTGATCCTCGACGACAGCGATCCGCTGCGACCGCTCGTGCGAGAACCAGATGTGTACGTGCTGCGCGAGGAGAACGACCCTGAGGACGACGGACTGTTCCAGCGGGCTGAGAATGTTCTGCTGGTCGTCGAGGTCAGGTCGCCCAGTTCGGGGATCACCGACTGGGTCGAGAAGATGTCCGAGTACGCGGACGCGGGCATCCCGCGCTACTGGATCATCGAGTTCTTCAACGGCGTGCCGCACCTGTGCACCTTCGGTCTCAAGCCCGGCGGCTACGGGGAGCGGGAGCACTGGGACAAGGACGTCGACATCGAGGTCGCGGGGGTGCGAGTGCGGTTCGACCTGCGTGACCTGGTTTAACGCACGTTTGACGATGCGTTGCGTGAGGCCCGTCTTTGGCTGAGCCTGTGCGCGCCGGTCAGCCGAGACGGGCGAAGCCGAGCACGCGCAGGACTGCGCGGCCGGCGGCGTCGCTGGCGGCGAGGTCGACTTCAGCGCGCAGGATCCAGTCGTGGTTCACAGCCGGGTCGTCGAGGACCTGGCGCACCTTCCACACGGGGTCCTGGTTGGAGTTGCGTTCGTCCTCCTCGACGAACAGCAGCCGGGGGCCGCGCGCGTCGGGGCCGGTGAGGATCTCCTCGTGCTCGGCGTAGTAGTCGCCGAGGGCGTCGTCCCAATCCTGGGCGCTCCACGCTCCGTCCCACTCGTCGGTCGGGGGCAGGGCAAGCTCCTGGAGCACGAGCGCGTCCTCGGCGTCGAGGTCGGCTAGGGCGTCGGCGTCGTCCTTCGCGGCCAGTTCCACGCGGCGGAACAGGGCGTTGCGCACCAGGACGCGGAAAGCACGCCGGTTGGCGGTGACCGGCGGCGGGGTGTCGTCGCCGGGTCGCAGCTCGGCGGCCGCGTCGGGGTTGGCCAGGGCCTCCCACTCGTCCACGAGACTGGAGTCGACCTGGCGCACGATCTCGCCGAGCCATTCGATCAGGTCGTGCAGATCCTCGCTCTTGGTGGCATCGGGAACGGTGTGACGCAGCGCCTTGAACGCGTCGGCGAGGTAGCGCAGCACGATGCCCTCGACGCGGGCCAACTGGTAGTGCGCGACGTAGTCGGAGAACGTCATCGCCTGCTCGTACATCTCGCGCACCACGGACTTCGGGCTGACCGGATGGTCGCCGATCCAGGGATGCGCGCGCCGGTACACCTCGTACGCGTGCGCGAGCAGTTCGGCCAGCGGCTGAGGGTGGGTGATCTCGGCGAGGCGCTCCATGCGCTCCTCGTACTCGATCCCGGCGGCCTTCATCTCGGCGACCGCGTCGCCCTTGGCCTTGTTCTCCTGCGCGGCCAGGATCTGCCGCGGGTCGTCCAGGGTCGACTCGACGACGGAGAGCACGTCGAGCGCGTAGCTGCCGGACTCGGGGTCGAGCAGGTCGAACGCGGCCAGGGCGAACGTGGACAGCGCCTGGTTGAGGGCGAAGTCCTCCTGTAGGTCGACGGTCAGGCGCACGGTGCGGCCGGTCTCGTCGGGTTCGTCGAGCTTCTCGATGACGCCCGCGTCGAGCAGGGAGCGGTAGACCGCGATCGCGCGGTGAATGTGCCGGCGCTGCGCGGCGCGCGGCTCGTGGTTGTCGGTCAGTAGTTTGCGCATCGCCGTGAACGGATCACCGGGCCGCGCGATGACCGCCAGCAGCATGGCGTGCGTGACCTGGAAACGCGAGACGAGCGGCTCGGGCTCGGCCTCGATCAGCTTCTGGAAGGTCTGCTCGCTCCACGCCACGAAGCCCTCGGGCGCCTTCTTGCGGGTGTAGCCGCGCCGCCGCTTCGGATCATCGCCGATCTTCGCCAGGGCGCGTTCGTTCTCGATGACGTGGTCCGGCGCCTGCGCGGCGACGTACCCGATGGTGTCGTACCCGGCACGCCCGGCCCGACCGGCGATCTGGTGGAACTCACGGGCGCGCAGCATCCGCACCCGCTGCCCGTCGTACTTGGACAGCGCGGTCAACAGCACGGTACGGATCGGCACGTTGACCCCGACGCCGAGGGTGTCGGTGCCGCAGATGACCTTCAACAGCCCGGCCTGCGCGAGGCGCTCGACCAGCCGCCGGTACTTGGGCAGCATCCCGGCGTGATGCACGCCGATGCCGTGCCGCACGAACCGCGAGAGGGTGCGCCCGAACTTCGTGGTGAACCGGAAGTTGCCGATCAGCTGCGCGATGGCGTCCTTCTCGGCCTTGGTGCACACGTTCACGCTCATCAGCGACTGCGCGCGCTCGACCGCGGCGGCCTGGGTGAAGTGCACGACGTACACCGGCGCTTGGCCGCCTTGCAGCAGTTCCTCGACGGTCTCGTGCAGCGGCGTCATCCGGTACGAGTAGGACAGCGGCACGGGCCGCTCAGCCGAACGCACGGTGACCGTGGTCCGGCCGGTGCGCCGCGCCAGGTCCGTCTCGAAGCGCGCGGTCTCGCCGAGCGTCGCGGACATCAGCAGGAACTGCGCTCGCGGCAGCTCCAACAGCGGCACCTGCCACGCCCAGCCGCGGTCCGGCTCGGCGTAGAAGTGGAACTCGTCCATCACGACCAAGCCGGCGTCGGAGCGCACCCCGTCGCGCAGCGCGATGTTGGCGAGCACTTCGGCGGTGCAGCAGATGATCGGCGCGGTGGGGTTGACGGAGGCGTCGCCGGTGAGCATGCCGACGTTGCCGGACCCGAAGGCCTTGCACAGGTCGAAGAACTTCTCCGAGACCAGCGCCTTGATCGGCGCGGTGTAGTAAGTGCGCTGCCCGCGCGCGTAGGCGGCGAAGTGGCCGCCGGCCGCGACGAGGGACTTGCCGGAGCCGGTGGGCGTGGCCAGGATGACGTTGCCGCCGGTGAACAGCTCGATCAGCGCCTCGTCCTGCGCGGGATAGAGCATGATGCCCAGTTCGCCGGTCCAGCCGGTGAACGCGGCGTAGAGCGCGTCGGGGTCGGTGCTCTGGGGCAGCCGCTCGAAAAGGTCCACGCCATTCATTCTGGCAGCGCTCGCACGCGCGGTGCGCCGCGCGCGGCGATGGCGCCCACACGTGGCCGACACATGATGGACGGGCGCTACCGTCTGGTCATCCGGGACCGCTACGCTTTCCGGCCATGGCATCGATACGGCTGTTCGGACGGGGTAGGAACACGGCCGCGGCGGGCGGCCCGGCGGTGGACGCCGCACTGATCGCGGACGCGCTCGAAGGCCTGACGGCGGCGTCGATGTCCACGACGTGGCGCTGCCGGCACGGCGCCGGGGTGAGCATCGGGGAAGGCGCGGTGGACTTCGAGGCGCGCCGCTCGCGCGCCACGGTGATCCGCGGCAAGTACACGTTCGAATACGTGCGGTCGGGATCGAGCGTGTACCGCGTTGCGGTCACCGACGCTGATGCCGCAGGTACGGCCGCGGTCGCGCCGTCCAAGTCCGCGGAACCGGAGTTGGATCCGGGCGTGGACGACGCGGATGACGCGGCGGCGGATGAAGATGAGGAAGATGGGGCGGGGCTGGATCCGGACGAGGATCTGGATCCTGATGCGGTGGACGTCGAGGCCGATGAAGAAGCCGACGCCGATGATGCGGATGCCGAGGAGGACGGGGACTTCGGTGACGATGAGGAAGAGGACGCTGACGCGGCCGACGAGAACGATGACAGCGATGCGCTGGACGTGAGCGAGCCGGACGTGTCGGCGGCGGATGCTGATGCTGTGGTGACGGCGTGGGAGGCGTTCAGCGACCATGACGCGTGCGGCGTGCACGCCTACGCCGAGCCCGCGGTGCTGGCCGCCGGGGTGCGCGCGGCGGGGGTGGTGCAGCCGCGCGGGACGCAGGAGGTCGACGGGGTGGCGTTGTCGGCGTATGCGGTGACGCTCAAGCCGAAGCCGGGGGATCCGAACCGGCTGCTGGCGCGCCTGGCTCGGCAGTTGCGCGACCACGGGGCGAACGTGGTGGTGGTCACCGCGTTCATGAACGACTCGGCGGCGGACTCGGGCGATGACGGCGAGTCGGACGACGGCGACGGGCCGGGGCGGATCGTGCGGCTGCGCGTGGAGTTGCCGCACTGGACCCCGGCGGATGATCCGACGGCGGATCACACGGTCAGCGTCGACCTGTTCGAGTTCGACGAGCCGGTGAAAATCGACATGCCTGATGCGCAGGGCGCCAAGCGGCGCGCGGCGCGCTCGTGCGCGGATCTCGCGCTGTTCTGAGCGTTCCCGGTTCCGGTTCGCGTTCGCGCACGTGGCGTGGCGGCGTGTGACACGGCTGATCTTGCCGGGCGATAGGCTGTCGCCGCGGCGGCACGAGTGACTACGAGTGGCTGTGGCGAACAGGACTGCGGCGGTCCGTGGCGGCCGAGACCAGGGCGGCAGGGCGAAGAAGGGCACCGGGGTGACGACGAGCGTGGCAGTGGGCGGCGACGATACCGAGACGGACCCCGTTTCCGCGCAGGGCCTTCCGGCGCGTTCGCGGGTGGCTGTGGCGGCGGGCAAGGTGACCGGCGCGGTCTCGCGCGCGGCGGGCCGTGGCTCGGGCGCGGTGATCGGCGGGCGGGTCGCGCTGCGCTTGGACCCGGAGCTGCTGCGCAGGCTCACCGAGGGCCGCGAGTGCGTGCTGGTGTCCGCGACCAACGGCAAGACCACCACGACGCGGCTGATCGCCGAGGCGCTGCGCGCGATCGGGCCGGTGGCCTCCAACGCGTTGGGCGCGAACATGCCGGCGGGGATCACCGCGGCGATGGCGCACGACCGCGACGCCCGGCACGCGGTGATCGAGGTCGATGAGAAGTACCTGCCCGCGGTGGCGACCCAGACCAAGCCCCGGGCGATCGCGCTGCTGAACCTCTCCCGCGACCAGCTTGACCGCGCGGCGGAGACCCGGATGCTGGCGCAGCGCTGGCGCGACGGGCTGGCCGGCACCGCGGCGACCGTGGTGGCCAACGCCGACGATCCGCTGGTGGTGTGGGCCGCGGGCCTGGCGGGCGACGTGGTGTGGGTCGCGGCGGGGCAGGCGTGGCAGGAGGACGCCTGGTCCTGCCCGCAGTGCGGCGGGGTGCTCTACCGCCCGGACGCGCACTGGCGGTGCGCGACGTGCGAGTTCCACCGCCCCGACCCGGCGTGGCGCCTGGACGGCGACGCGCTGCGCGACCCGCTGGGGGTGCGCATCGCGCTGGACGGGCTCAAGCTGCCGGGACGGGCGAACCGGGCCAACGCGACCACGGCGGCGGCGGTCGCGTCGATCTTCGGGGTGGACCCGCAGGTCGCGGTGCGCCGCATGGAGCAGGTCACCGCGGTCGCGGGCCGCTACGACACGGTCAGCTACCGGGGGCGGCGACTGCGGCTGCTGCTGGCGAAGAACCCGGCGGGCTGGCTGGAGACCTTCGACCTGGTGGCCTCGGACCGCGCGGCGGACGACGCGGCGTCGGCTGAGGCGCTGTCAGCCGCAGCCGCGCCGAACGAAACAGCGCCGGGCGGCGCGGGGCATCCGGTGCTGCTGTCGGTCAACGCCCTGGGCGCGGACGGCACGGACACCTCGTGGCTGTGGGACGTGGACTACACGCGCCTGGCCGGGCGCCCGGTGCTGGTGATCGGACAGCGGCGCCTGGATCTGGCGGTACGCCTTCAGGTCGCCGGGGTGCAGTTCACCGTGCACGACGACGTGGACGGCGCGGTGGACGCGGCGCCGCCGGGGCTGATCGACGTGATCGCGAACTACACAGCGTTCCAGCAGCTGCGCCAGAAGGTGGGTGCCTGAGATGTCGGCGTTCGGTGTCAGCGCGCTGCGGATCGTGTGGATCTACCCGGATCTGCTGTCCACCTACGGGGACCAGGGCAACGCGCTGATCCTCGCGTACCGCGCGAAGGCGCGCGGGCACCGGGTGGAGCGCGTCGACGTGCGCAGCGACCAGGCGGTGCCGTCCGAGGCGGACATCTACCTGATCGGCGGCGGGGAGGACCGGCCGCAGCGCCTGGCGGCCGAGCGGCTGCGCCGCGACCCCGGGCTCAAGCGCGCGGCGCAGCGCGGCGCCGTGGTGCTCGCGGTGTGCGCGGGATTCCAGCTGATGGGCCATGCCTTCTACGACGAGCAGGACGGCGTGCTGCCGGGCCTCGGGCTGATCGACGTGACCTCGCACCGCGGCACCGAGCGCTGCGTCGGCGAGGTCGTCGCGGATGTCGACGCGGGGCTGAGCGTGGGCGGCAAGCCGCTGCCCGCGCTGACCGGGTTCGAGAACCACATGGGCACCACGCTGCTCGGCTCGGGCGTCAAGCCGCTGGGCGCCACCGTGCGCGTGGGGCACGGCAACGGCGCGGGTACGGGCGTGGACGGCGCGCACGTCGGGAAGATCGCGGGCACGTACCTGCACGGCCCGGTCCTGGCACGCAACCCGGCGCTGGCGGACCTGCTGCTGAGCTGGGCCGACGGCGACCCCGCCGCCTCCCCCGTCGACGACGCGTGGGCGTTGCGGCTGCGCGGCGAGCGGCTCACTGCCGTCGGCGCGTAACGCGCAGCGTGCGGCGTACGGGCGCCGCATCGGGTCAGGGCGCGGTGAGCGCGTAGCAGGCGACAGCGGCTGCGGCGGCGACGTTGAGGGAGTCCACACCCGCGGCCATCGGGATGCGCACCCGCAGGTCGCACGCTTCCAGGGCCCGTGGCGAGAGGCCGTCGCCCTCGGAGCCGAGCAGCAGCGCGACCTTCTGCCCCCGCTGGAGCCTTAGGGCGCGCAGGTCGACGGCGTCCGGCGCGGGCGTCAGGGCCATGAGCCAGTAGCCGAGGCTGTCGAGCAGATCCAGGGCGCGCGGCCACGGGTGCACCGGGTCCTCGCCGAGGCGCGCGTACGGAACCGCGAACACGGTGCCCATCGACACGCGCACGGCGCGCCGGTACAGCGGGTCGGCGCAGTCGGGCGCCAGCAGCACCGCGTCCATGCCGAGGGCGGCGGCGCTGCGGAAGATCGCGCCGATGTTGGTGTGGTTGTTGACCGTCTCCAGCACCACGATGCGCCGAGAGCGCTCCAGCAGCGTCACGGGGTCGGGCAGCGGCAGGCGGCCCATGGCGGCCAGGGCGCCGCGGTGCACGTTGAACCCCGTGATCTCTTCCAGCAGTTCGGGCGAGCCCACGTACACCGGCGTGTCCGTGCGGGCGATCACCTCGGCCATGGTGTCGAGCCACTTGTCGGACAACAGCATCGAACGCATCGGGTACCCGGCGTCCACCGCACGGGTGATGACTTTCTCGCCTTCGGCGATGAACAGGCCCCGTTCCGGCTCGGTGCGGGTACGCAGCTGCATGTCCGTCAGACCGGTGTAGTCGTGCAACCGCTCGTCGTCCGCGCGCTCGATGTGGATCGCGCGTTCCTGCACCGTCTGATCGGGCGTCACGTCAGTGCTCAGTCCTCAACGTTTAGTTTTCAGTGTTCAGTGTTCAGTTCTCCAGGCGGCGGGCGAGCTCGACGGCCGGGCCGAGGATCACGATCGCCGGCGGGCGCACCCCGGCGGCGGCCAGGTCCGCCGCGGCGTGCGCCAGCGTGGTGTACACGGCGCGCTGGCCGGGAGTGGAGCCGTCCTGTACTGCGGCGACTGCGGTCGCGGGGTCCTTGCCGTGCCCGATCAGCGTTTTCGCGATCGCGCCGACGCGCTCGACCGCCATCATCAGCACCAGCGTGCCGCGCATCCGGGCGAGGGCTTCCCAGTCGACCAGCGACTCGGGGTGCTCGGGCGCCAGATGCCCGGAGACGATCGTGAACTCGTGCGCCAGCGCGCGGTGCGTCACCGGCACCCCGGCCAGTGCCGGGACCGCGATCGCACTGGTGACCCCGGGCACCACGGTCACCGCGATGCCCTCCTGCGTGCACGCGAGCAGCTCCTCGTAGCCGCGGCCGAACACGTACGGGTCCCCGCCCTTGAGCCGCACCACGAAACTGCCGGCCTTGGCGCGCTCCACCAGGATCCGGTTGATCTCCTGCTGCGCCATCGCCCGCCCGTACGGGATCTTCGCGGCGTCGATCAGCTCCACGTCCGCCGCCAGCTCGTCCAGCAGAGCCCGCGGCGCGAGCCGGTCCGCGACCACCACGTCGGCCTCCGCGAGCAACCGCCGGCCGCGCACCGTGATCAGGTCCGGGTCGCCGGGCCCGCCGCCGACCAGCGCGACCCCGGCCGGGCGCTCACGGAACCGCGGCGCGTTCAGCGTGCCCTCGCGCAGTCCCTCGACGACGGCGTCGCGCACCCGCTGCGAACGGCGCGGATCACCGCCCTGCATCACTCCGGGGCTCAGGACCGCGACCTCGATGCCGGCGTGCCGACCGACCGCCGGGGTCCACGCGGTCGAGGACGCGGCGTCGTCCGCGCGCGAGCAGAACACCCGCGCGGCCTCGGCCTCGGCGGCCACGGCCGCGTTGACCGCGGGGTCGTCGGTGGCGGCCACCGCGTACCAGGCGCCGGCCACGTCCCCAGCCCGGTAGGGGCGCCGGTGCCAGGTGATGCGCTGCTCGTCGGCTGCCAGCGCGTCCAGCGCCGGGGTGGCCTGCGGGCAGATCAGGTCGATCACGGCGCCGGCGTCCAGGAGCCCCGCGACCCGGCGGGCGGCGACCGGGCCGCCGCCGACCACGACGACCTTCCGGCCGCTCAGGCGCAGCCCGGCTATGTACAGGTCCGGGAACGCGCCCGGCGCGCTCGCGCCGCCGGGCGGGCCGCTCACGCCCTCTCCCGTTCGGTGGGCGGCGCGACGGCCGCGCTGGAGGCGTCGGACACCCCGGCGTCGTCGAACGTGGCGACCTCCCGCAGCGCCCGCACTGCGGCGCCGACCAGCGGCAGCGCGAGCGCGGCGCCGGAGCCCTCGCCCAGGCGCAGCTCCAGGTCGATCAGCGGGGTGATGCCGAGGGCTTCGAGAGCGAGCGCGTGCCCGGGTTCGGCGGAGCGGTGCCCCGCCACGCACGCCGCGGTCACCTCGGGACTGAGCGCCTGGGCGACCAGCGCGGCGGCACCGGCGATCACCCCGTCGAGCACCACCGGGACGCGCAGCGCGGCGGCCCCGAGGATGAACCCGGCCAGCGCCGCGTGCTCCAACCCGCCGAACGCGCACAGCACCCCGACCGGGTCCTGCGGGTCGGGCCGGTGCAGTTCGAGCGCGGCGCCGACCACCTCGACCTTGTGCGCGTAGGTCTGCTCGTCGATGCCGGTGCCGTACCCGGTGACCTGCGCCGGGGACGCTCCGGTGAACGCGGCGATCAGCGCCGCGGACGCGGTGGTGTTCGCGATGCCCATGTCGCCGGTCAGCAGGCACCGGTTGCCGGCGGCGACCAGGTCGCGCGCGGTCTCGATGCCGGCTTCGAGCGCGGCCACCGTCTCCTCACGGGTCAGCGCCGGGCCCTGGGTCATGTCCGCGGTGCCGTAGCGGATCTTGCGCGGGATCAGCCCGCTGTGCGCGGCCAGGTCCGCGGCCACGCCCACGTCCACCACGCACACCTCGGCGCCGACCTGCTTGGCGAACGCGTTGACGACCGCGCCGCCGGCCAGGAAGTTCGCCACCATCTGCGCGGTGACCTCCTGCGGCCACGGGGTCACGCCCTGCGCGTGCACGCCGTGATCGGCGGCGAACACGGCGAGGGCGGCCGGTTCGGGCAGCGGCGGCGGGCACACCCCGGCCAGGCCGGCCAGTTGCTCGGTGAGCGCTTCGAGCGCGCCGAGCGAACCGGGGGGCTTGGTCATCCGGGCCTGCCGGTCGCGCGCCTCGGCCAGCGCCTGCGGGTCCAGGCCGCGGATGGCGTCGACGGTCTCGCTCAGCAGCGAGATCGGCTGCGCGCCGGGCAGCGCACGGTGCCCGAAGCGCTCCTCGTGCACGGCCCACGCCAGGGGGCGCCGCTGCGCCCATCCGGCGCCGGCCAGCTCCGGCTCGGCGGGGAACGCCTTGACGTACCCGACGCACAGATACGCGACGACCTGTAGGTGGTCGGGCAGGTCGAGCACAGCGGCCAGTTCGCGTTCATCGAAGAACGACACCCAGCCGACGCCCAAGCCCTCGGCGCGAGAGGCCAGCCACAGGTTCTCCACCGCCAGGCACGAGGAGAACGGAGCCATCATCGGCTGCGTGTAGCGGCCGAGGGTGTGCCGCCCGCCTCGGGTCGGGTCGCAGGTCACGACGATATTGACCGGGGTGTCGAGGATCGCCTCGACCTTGAGGGCCGCGAACGCGCGGGCGCGCGCCTTGGGCAACGACGCGGCATACGCGCGGCGCTGACGCACAGCCAGCTCGTGCACACGCTGGCGCATCGCGTGGTCGCGGATGACCAGGAAGTCCCACGGCTGGGAGAGCCCGACCGAGGGTGCGGTGTGCGCGGCTTCGAGGATGCGGGTGAGCACCTCGGTGGGTACCTCGTCGGGCAGGAAGTCGTTGCGCACGTCCCGCCGCTCGTGGATGACCCGGTAGACCGCTGCGAGGGCCTCCTCGTCGTACGCTGCCGCGCGTGGCAGCCCGTCGGGGCCGACGGGCTGGATCTGGTCGTCGTCCGGTTCCTCGCCCTGAGCCTGGCGAGGAGCAGGGCTGTCTTGGTCGTCCTGGTGCTGCTGTTGTGGCGGCGTCGGCTGTTGTGGCTGTGGCTGAGGCGCGGGCGGTGTGGCTGTGGCTGCGGTGTTGGCGACGGCAGTGTTGGCGGCGGGCTGCTGCGGGGCCGGGGCGGGCGCGGCTTGCTGCGCGTACGAGCGGGGGTCGGGTTCGGCGTCAACGGCGGTCTGCGCCGTTGCTGGCGCTGGGGCGGCCGATGGCGCGGGAACCGGTGCGGGTGCGCTGGCAGTGGCAGTGGGCGCGAAGGCGGGGGCGGGCGCGGCTACGGAAGCCGACACCGATGCCGGGGCGGCCTGCGCCGGTGCCTGGATCGTTGTCGGGGTTGTTGCTGCGGCTGGAGCCTGCGCGCTTGGGGACTGCGCGATGCGGGCAGCGGGTGCGGCGGTCGCGGTGGGCGCTGCGACAGACGCGGCAGCAGCAGCGGCGGGCTCGGGCATGCGGCGGCGCGTGCCTCGCGGCGCGGGCACGGTCGCCGCGTTCCCGGATTCCGGTGCGGGGGATGGTGCATGCGTCTGCTGCGCGGCCTGCTGGCTCTGCGTCTGCGTTTGGACCGGCGCCTGTGGCGCGGCTGGCGTGGGAGCGGGCTCGTGCTCTGCGGCGGGAGGGTGTTCCGGCTGCTGCGCCGACACCTGCTGGGCAGGCTGAACCTGCTGCTGCCGTGGCGCGGCCGGGGGCTGGTGCGGGTGGACGGACGCTTGCAGCATGTCCGCGTCCATGTCGGAAATCCGCATGGTGTGTTCGTCGTCCGGCTGCGGCGCGGTGACAGGGGCAGCGGCGGGGGCCTGCGCTGGCTCGGCGACGACTGGCGGCACGGCGGCCGCCTGCCACGGCACGATCATTTCGTCGCCCTCGTCGGCGTCCCCGTGCGGCTCGACGAGCGTGTTGAAGGACCCCGATCGGCTCAGCCGCCGCTCGGGCGCGGCGGGCGCGGCCTGCGCCGGAGCCGGGCTCTGGACCGCGGCCTGCTGCTCAGGTGCGGCGGCACGCGGCGCGGGCACGCTCGGCGCGACCGAGCGCATCCGCTCGCTGGTCAGGTCGGCGGCGGGGTTCTGGAGTGCTGGGCCGTGCACGTGCTGGCTCTGTCCTGAGGGCTGTGGAGCGGATGGGTGCGGTGCGACGGCCTGCGGTTGTTGCTGCTGCTGTTGCTGTGGGGCGCGCCGCGGCGGGGTCAGCGTCTCGCGGGCCGTGGCCTGCGCCTGGCGTTCCGCGCGCGGCGGGCGCACCGGCAGCGGCGACGGGCCGGGCGGCGGTTCGTCGGGCAGCGCCGGACGCGGCGGCAGCGGCGCGGCGCCGTAGCCGGGCTCCGCGCCGCGCGGCTGCTCTTCGCGTAATGCGCCCACTGGGTTGCTGCCGCCGGCGTTCGCGACACGCTGCTCTGCGGATGCGGCCACGCCCCCCGGCGCTGGCTGCGCGGCCCGTGCGCCGACGGCCTGCGGGGAAGGCACTCGCGGAATAGCCGAGACCGACGCAGGGGGCTGTGACACACCGGAACCGGACAGGCCCGCGCCGGGCTCGACGCCGCGGGCACCGGCGCTGACCGGCCCTGCGGCGCCCGGCCCGGACACGGACTGCTGCTGTGCCTGGACCTGCTGCGACTGGTGCGGCCCTGCCGGATGCTGCGCTGCGGCCGGGTGTGTCGGCTGCTGCCGAGGTTGCTGTGGCTGCTGCTGTGGCTGTGCCTGTTGTGCGGCGGGGGCTGGCGCGGCGGTCCACGTCCCGCTGCCGGACATCGACGGGCGCTGTGCCGCCCCCGCCGCCTGCGGCTGCACGCCGTTGGCCATGCCCATCGCAGGACCCGCAGGGCCCTGATGGGGGCTGGGCCCGGGTACCGGCCCGCGGCCGTTGATCCCGCCGGCTGCGCCCATCGCCTGGCCTTGGGGTGGCGCGGTGGGGCGCAGAGTCGGCTCGTCGAACAGCGGGCCTGGACGGAACTCAGCGGTCTGCTCGTCGTACCCCGGGTGCGCCGTGTGGGTCGGGTACTGGCCGCTCTGGTACGGCAGTTGCTGCTCGTACGCCGGCCCCGGCCCGTACCCCGCGCCCGGTGCTCCCGCGGCCGGATGCTCGTAGCCGCCGGGCTGCGGCTGCTGTTGCTCGGCGTACCGCGCCTGCTGGGTGAATCCGGAGTCGAACGGTGCCGCGTCGTAACGCTGCTGCGGCACCTGGGATTGCGTCGGCCGCGGCCCGTAACCGTTGGCGCTGGCGTACCCGTCCGTACCGTAGCCCTCCGGGTAACCCGGCAGGCCGGGCGCTTGGTGCGGCGCCGCCGGGCCTTGTGCCGCGTCCGGGAAGCCGCGGCGGTCGCCGCCGAACATCGCCTCCGCGTACGGCACCGAACCGGGCGACAGCCACGGTGCGCCATTCACCGCGCCCACGGCAGCACCCTGATCCGGTTCGCCCGGCACGTGCACCCGCGGCCCCGTTGGAGGCGCGTTGCGGCCGGGCCCGCCGGGACCGGCGTCGGCCGCGGCACGCTCGGTGTCACCTGTGCCGTAGCCGCCGGTGCCAAACTCCTCGGTGCCGCTCATCGTGCCTCCTCGTTGCCTGTCACCCTCGCCGCCGGCGCCACGCGCGCGCACCGCCCCCACGCCGGGTCCGGCCCAGCGCCGGGCTCGAACGCGCCGCCCCCGGCAGCCGGCGAGGCGATCACGTACCCTACCGGGATTCGCCGGCGCCCGGGAAAGCGCGAAGGCCGCCGACCGCGTCCGCGAGCAAGTATTGGCCACGGTACGCCGCCCCGGGAACCGCCGGACGGGCCGAGTGAGTGACGCCATCCACTCGTAAGACTGACGCGCACACCCGCCCCGAGCGTTGCCCTCCGAGACCGCTCCGACGCCGAGGCGACGCCTCGGCGACACCCGGTCACAGCCGCTCGCCCCAGAGCACGAACTCCGGATTGACCGCCGCGAACCGGTGCGCGTCCCCCGGCAGCGCAGCCAGCCGTGAGGACTGCAACAACACCCCGTCCACCTTGCGCCCGGACACCTTCAAAGCCTGCTTCGCCTCCGCCAGCCGGTCGATCGCCGAGAGCGTGACCACCACGATCCGCGGATCGCGGTTGATCGCCGCCCGGATCACCTCGACCCCGCCGCCGCCGACCATCACCGAGTCCGGCTGCGGCAGGTCCAGCAGCGCCGCCGGCGCCTGCCCGCGCACCACCCGCAGCTGCACGCCGTGCATCGTCGCGTTCAGGTCGATCCGCTCGCACGAGTCCGCGTCCCGCTCGATCGCGATCACCGCCGCACCCAGCCTGGCGCACTCGATGCCCACCGACCCGGAGCCCGCTCCCACGTCCCACACCAGCTGCCCCGGCCGCGGCGCCAGCCGCGCCAACGCCAGCGCACGCACCTCGGACGTGGTGATCCGCGCGGAGCGGTGCACGAACGCGTTCTCCGCCAGCGCCCACCCGCCCGGCGGCCCGCCCCACCCGGCCAGCAGCGGCGGCCGCGGCGGCGCCGCGCGATCCTCGTCGATACACAGCACCACGCTCGGCTCCCCCCAGTGGTGCCGCTCGGCCGCCTCCTGCAAGCTGAGCCACTCCACCGACTCCTCCACCTCGCCGAGGCGCTGCGCGACTACCAGCGTGCGCTCCAGCGGATGCTTGTCCGCGCCCAGCAGCTCCACCGCGAGCTCCCGCGGCCCCGCGCCCGGCCCGGTGAACACCGCCACCTTCGGATGCGCCCGGCACAGGTTCGCCGCCGTGCGCAGTGTCGAGACCGGCCGGCCCGCCACCGGGTCGTACACCGAACGGCCGGACGGCGCGCGCTCCCCCGGGTCCACCCCGTCGGAGGCCGCGTCCACCGCGACCACCAGCGCGTCCTCCCACGCCATGCCGATCCGGCCGAACGCCGCCGCCATCGAGGAGATCGCGGGCAGCGTACGCACCCTGATCTCCTGGTCGCGCAGCGCCCGCACCACCCCGAAGAATCCCGGGTCGCCGGAGGCCACCACCACCGCGGACCCGTCGTGCAGCGCCAGGTGCGTCAACGCCGAGCCGAGGCCGCCCATGTAGATCCGCCGCGCCGTCTCCGGGATCGGCAGTGCGTCCAGGTGCCGGATGTTGCCGATCACCAGGGTGGCCTCCGCCAGCGCCCGCCGCGCCTGTGGCGACGGGGGCGAACCGTCGAACCCGAGGACGGTCACCCGAGGCTTGCGCCGGCTCATCTCCTGCGATCCCATGGCGATCCGATCATCGCACGGATGGTGTCTCCGTGTGACGCGGAACCACCGAATCATGACTCTGATGCGCGTGGGAGTGGCCGTGCGGGTGCGCCGGGTCGTCCGGATGGTCGTGCGGATGCTGCGCCGCGCCGACCCGGTGCTCGAATCCCGGCAGCGCGATCCGGTACACGCACGCGTCACAGTTCGCCGCGACCGGCCCGCGCACCGCCTCGGCGTACCGGTCCAGCACCAGGTCGGCCAGCGCGTCACAGTCCCCGATCACCTCCGCGACGCTCACCTCCAGCCCCGACCCGGCCGCCGCCTGCGCGCTCTGTGCCACGATCCGCCCCGGCAGCACCCCGGTGAACAGGAAGTACGGCAGAACCGTCACACGCCGCGCACCGAGCCGCCGCAGCCGCTCCAGGCCCTGCCCGACCGACGGCCACGCCAGCGACACGAACGCCGGTTCGACGAATTCCACCCCCAGCTGGCGTGTCGTCTCCCACAGCAGCCGCGCCGCCCGATACAGGTCCGCGTTCGCATCCGGATCGGTCGTGCCCCGGCCCACCAGCAGGACGCCGTCCGGCTGTGGCTGCCCGCTCGCCGCCAGCCGCTCGCGCAACAGCCCCACGACCACCGGATGCACACCCAACGGCCGCGCGTACCGGGTACGCAGCCCCGGATGACGCGCCCGCTCACGCGCCAACGACGCCGGAATGTCGCCCTTCGCGTGCCCTGCGGCCAATAGGATCAGCGGCACCGCGACCACGTCTCGCCACCCCTGCGCCACCAGCGCCGCCACGGCATCGCGCACCGGCGGCGCGGACAACTCGATGACCCCCCCGCCGACGTCGTCCACAGCCAGCTCCGGCCGCGCCGCGGCACGCGCACCGACACGCTCGGTGAAAGCCCGGAACTGCGCCGCACCCTCCAGATCGCGCGTACCGTGCCCGACGATCAACAACGCGGTCACCGCTGACCCACCTTCGTCTCGTTCGCCGACGCCGAAAGCGGCGCTGCCGCACCGAACTCACCAATCCCGCCGACCGCGTCGGCCTCGAAGTACAGCAGGGCGTTGAAAGCCGCGGCGGCCACCGCCGAGCCGCCCTTGCCGCCCCGATTCGAGATCGCTCGCGACGAGAGCCCCGCGTGCGCACGCAGC
Organism: Actinocrinis sp.; assembly: GCF_035946395.1. NCBI lineage: Bacteria > Bacillati > Actinomycetota > Actinomycetes > Catenulisporales > Actinospicaceae > Actinocrinis > Actinocrinis sp. The sequence continues at coordinate 10,504 of NZ_DASYZI010000069.1, read as the reverse complement.
GCCGCCTTGGACTCGACCGCGCCGACGAACCCCACCGGCAACCCGATCACCAGCAGCGGCCGATACTCCCCGGCGCGCTCGACCAGCTCGAACAACGCGGTCGGCGCACACCCGACGACGTACACCGCCCCGGGCCCGGCCTCCCGCGCGGCCAACCGCATCGCAGCCGCCGACCGCGTGACACCCGCTGCCGAAGCCAACTGCGCAGCGGCCGGATCCGTGATGCGGCACACCGCCCGCCGCCGCGTGATCCCGGCAGCGACCATCGCCACATCCGCGACGATCGCAGCACCACCGCGCACCGCGTCCACCGCCTCGGCCAGCACCGCCTCCTCCGGCAGCACCAGATCCTCTGCATAGTCGAGATCGGCGCTGGCGTGCACCACACGCTCCAGCACCGCGCGCGCCAACGGCGGCCACGCATCCGCCGCCGGGTAACGCGCCGTCAGCTGCGCCCGCAGAATCGCGTACGACTCCTGCTCGATCACGTGCACGTCCCTCGTCACGGCCCGCCTCCGGTCACCCTGCACCCGACGAGCTCGATCGCGTCCACCGGGCACACCTCAACGCACTCACCACAGCCACTGCACCGATCCCCGCGCACCAGCAACTCGCCGCCGCGCGGCAGGATCGCGTGCTCGGGACACGTCAGCAGGCACGCGCCGCAACCCTGACACGCGCCGACGACCGCAACGAACTGTAGGCTCGACTCACGCTCAAGAGCCGCAAGCGCCCTGAGCGCCCTACGCCCGGGCATCGAACTCACCGCGCTCACTGCGCCCACGCGTACCCCCGAGGCGTGACGAACCGGCCGCCGACGATCCGCGACTGCGAACAGCCGACCGTGACCACCGTGTACATGTCGACCATTGCGGGATCGAACTCACCCAACGTCGCCAAGCCTCGGCTCTCGTCGCCGCGCGATGCGTTACGCACCCAACCGACCGGTGTCCCCGCAGGCCGATGCGCGGCGAGGATGCCCAGCGCCTTACCCAACTGCCAGTCCCGCTGCCGCGACCGCGGATTGTAAAAGGACACGACGAAGTCGCCCTCCGCCGCAGCCCGCACCCGCCGCTCGATCGCCTCCCACGGCGTGTGCAGATCCGACAGCGAGATCGAACAGTGATCGTGCCCCAGAGGCGCCCCGAGTACGTTCGACGCCGCACCGGCCGCCGTGATCCCCGGAACGCACACCACATCGATGTCGTCGGCGTCGGCGTAATCGAGCGCCGGCGACGCCATCGCGTAGATCCCCGCGTCTCCAGAGCCGATCAGCGCCACAGCCCGACCCGTGCGGGCCAGATCGACAGCGCTGCGGGCACGTTCCTCCTCCGCGCCCAAACCGGTGATCCGCACCTCGGTACCCGGCCGCAGCAGATCCCTGACCTGCTCCACATACTGGTCCAGCCCCACCACGACACTGGCGCGCCGCAACTGCGCGACCGCGCGCGGCGCGATCAGATCCCGAGCCCCGGGACCGAGTCCGATCACCGCGAGCCGACCGCGCGGGCGCAGCCGTGCCACCGCGACAGTGACTGTAGACACCGGTACCGCCGCCGACACCGCCGACTTCGTCTTCTCCACAACCAGATCTGCGAGTGGCCGCCCGGCCCCGTCGTAACGTGCCGCCGCCTCGGCCACGGACGGCGTCCCCGTCGAGGCGGCCACCATCGGCGACGGATTGGGCACCTCGACCGACGCGAGCGCCGCCGCCGGATGGAACACCACCGGCCAGCCGCGCATCGCCGCAGCCTGCACCAAACCCGGCTCGTCAGCCTTCAGATCGACCGACGCGAGCCGCACCACCGACTCCGCCGCGAGCCCCCCGGCAGCCAGCGCAGCATCGATCGTCGCCAAGACCTCCTGCGCGCTGACCCCGCGCGACGCCCCCACGCCGACGACGAGCGACGGGGGACGGTAGACCAGCGTCGGCTGGCTCGTCGCCGGTAGCGAGAGCTGATCGGAGATCAGAAGGTCGGCGTCAGCATCGCCGTTGGCGCCAGCGTCCGAAGCGTCCGAACCGTCGTCAACCAAGGTCGCATTCGGTGGCAGCGCCGGAAGCGGCCAGCGTTGCGCGCCACGCACGCTCACCGGCTCACCCGACAGAATTCGCGCGCCGAACAGCGGCAGAAAGCGCGGATCGGCCAGCGTGAACCCCAGTTCAGCACCGAAAGAGTCAAGCGCCGTCGCACCGGCCGCCTCGGACGCGGTCGTCACCACCGGCGTACAGCCGAGCACTCCCGCAACCCGATGCGCCAGTTCGTTCGCGCCGTGATGACCACCGAGCACAGCGACAGCGAAACGCCGCGCCTCATCGACGCACACCACCGCCGGATCCGTCGTCTTGTGCCGCAGCAGCGGCGCCAACACACGCACCGTCGCGCCCACAGCCAGAAACGAAACCACCGCCGGGCACTCGGCGAATGCGGCACGTAACGCGTCGGCGGCGGATTCACCCTCGTGTCCGTAAAGCCGGACCTCATCGCCCCACGCCGTAGCAAGTGAGGACGCAGCCGCACGCCCAGACGCGGTAACGGAGACCAATGCGATCACACGGCCTTCCGCATGATGGTCCGTACGGTCATCGTTCGCGCTGTCTGCGTTCACGTGGTACTCCCCCAGATCAGGTACACAGGATTGAGCGCGGCGAAGCGATGCGTCCCGTCCGGTAACGCCGCCAACCGCGAGAACTGAGTCAGCACCCCGCCGACCTCGCGGCCGTCGGCCTCCAGCGACCGCACGACCTCGCCGACGCGCTCCACACTCGCGAGTGCCACGACAACACGAGCGGGTCCGTGCTCAAGCGCCCCGCGCACGACATCCAAGCCGCCGCCGCCCACGAAAACCGCGTCGGGCCGCGGCAGCTCCGCCAGCACGCCAGGCGCCCGGCCCCGCACGACCGCGACTTCGACCCCGTGCGCCGCAGCGTTCGCGGCGATCCGCCGGCACGATTCCGTATCCTGCTCGACGGCGATCACCGCGGCACCGAAACGAGCGCACTCGATCCCGACCGACCCGGACCCCGCGCCCAGATCCCAGACCAGATCGCCGACAGACGGCGCGAGCCGAGCCACGATCTGCGCCCGCACCTCGGCCTTCGTGATCTGTCCGTCGCGGTGTTCGAACGCCGACTCGCCCAGCGCCCACTCCCCGCCCCGACCGGTCCACCCAGCCAGCCAACGCTTCGACGACGCCCCCCGCCGCGACTCCCCCAGCCCCAGCGACCGAGGCAGCAACCGGGGATCCAGACACAACACGACGTTCGGCGAAGCGAACCCGTCACGGCCGTCATCGTGACGTGCCGCTGCCTGTTCGAGCGTCAGGATCTCAACACGTTCTTGATCATCGAAGGTTTGTGCCTCGTCGATGCGGTTTTGGGTTGTTTCGCTGAATATTTTAGTCTTGTTGGGCCTGTTAATAATTGGAGAGTGTTCACCAAGGCGCTGGGCAACGATCAATACCCGATCGGGTGCAGCACCACCGATGAGCAGTTCCCGCGCCAGCTGTGCGGCGCCCGCGCCGGGACCGGTGAGCAGCGCAACCTTCGGGTGCGCGCGACAGACGTTGGCAGCGTGGCGAAGGTCCCGTCCGTGGCCATCGCCGTGCGCGCTGACGACGAGCGCGTCGTCCCACGGAATCCCGGCCCGTGCGAACGCCGCAGCGATCGACGAGACCGCCGGAATCACCGCCACGGGTTCGAGCCCCGCATCCCGCAGGGCGCGCAGCACGCCGAAGAACCCTGGATCGCCGGACGCGAGCACCGTGGCGGGTCCGTTGTGCGCGGCCAGCGCGTCAATCGCTGGTGCGAGCGGGCCGAGCGTGATCGTGGCGGGAGCGGCGTCGACCGACGTGCGACCAGCCCCGACCCCGGCCGCCTGCACGTCGCTGCCGTGATCGGCATCGCCGTCACGGGCTCCACGCAATCCGAGCGCATCCAGATGCCGTGCGCCTCCGACGACGAGCGTCGCCTCGTCGAGCGCTGCGCGTGCGGCTGGAGACAGCGGAGCGCCATCGCAACCGACGACGGTGATACTCACGCGAGTGTTCACGACGTGGCCCACGTTGTACTCGCCGCGACGACATGCGTCCCGGTAAAGTCCACGAGCGCGACGCGTGCACTGATCTGCCGCTGTGCGAAGCGCTCCAAGACGTCGGCCACTTGATCGCACAGTGCCTTGCCACACGCACCAAGCACACCGGCCTCGTGCCAGACCTCGTAGGCGTGGCGCGCGGTATTGGCGGCACGCACGCGTTCAGCCAGCGCGTCATCACCGATGGCTCGGCGTGTGATGTCGGCGAGCACGTCGGTATCCACCGCAGAGCGCGTGTAATGCGTCATCAGGACGCCCCCCGCGAGCTTGGTGAGCTTGCCGATCATGCCGACGAATGCGACGTCGCGCACGCCATGCTCAATGGCCTTACGCAGCGCTGCCCCAGTGAAGTCGCCGACCTCGACGAAGCACATCTCGGGTAAGTCAGGCAGCAATGCCATCGCACCCTTCTCGGTGCGCCCACCGGTGCAGAGCACCAGCGGAGGCAATGGCAGCGGCATGCCACTGCCAGCGGCTTGAGCGCCGAGCACTGCGACCGCCTGCTCAACGGACGCGCGCCAGGATGCGGTGGAGAAGGGCCGCACGATACCGGTAGTGCCGAGAATGGAGATCCCGCCGATGATGCCGAGCCGCCGGTTGGTCGTCTTACGCGCCATGATCTCGCCGCCCGGCACGGAGATGACAACACGCAGTGCCTGTACTGCGTCCACCGCGCTTGCTGTGCTCATCACACTTATCGCGCGCGCCTCTTGTTCTCCTACCCCTTCGCTATGCTGTTGTTCTTGACTCTGTTCTTGGTCTGGTTCAACCTCGACAGGCCTGTTAATAACGTTGAGCGCCTCACTCACCGCACGCTCGATCATCGCGCGCGGTACCGGATTGATCGCTGGGCCGCCGACCTCCAGACCCAAGCCCGGCTTCGTCACCACGCCGACGCCCTCGCCGCCTTCGAGTTCGATCCCCGCCGCGCCCTCACGCCATGAGACGGTGGCGGTCAGGTGCGCCCCGTGTGTGACGTCCGGGTCGTCGCCGGCGTCCTTGACGACGACGGCCTGCCAGGTGCCGGGTTTCAGCTCCTCGCAGCGCTGGACAGGGAACGCGACACGCTGGGTCCAGCCACCGTCCTTGCCCGGCAGTGCCACCTCGACTCGTGCGACCGGGGCCCCGGCGATCAGCGCGAGAGTCGCCGCTTTCGCGGCGGCGGCCGAGCACGTCCCGGTGGTCCATCCGGTGCGCAGCGCCTTGCCGCCGCGCGTCTTCATGGTGCGCGGCAGGTCGGGTTCGCGAAGTTCGCCCACTCCAGGACCCTACTTCGGGTCCGACGCGATGGCCTGCCGCGCGGCACCGCGCTGGGCGTCGGCGTCGCGCAGCGCAGCACGCGCGGTCCGATCGGCGCGGCGGTGTCCGTGGAAATGCCCGGGGTGGTACAGGTGCGAACGGGTGCCGTGCGCGCCGAGGGCCGGGCCGACCAGGAAGAGCGTGTGCTTCCAGAGCTTGCGCGCTTTGACCGTCTCTTCGAGCGTGGCCACCGTGCAGTGCGCCAGTTCCTCGTCGGGCCACGTCGCACGGGAGGCGACGATCACGGGCGTGTCCGGCGGGTAGCCCCCGGCGAGCAGCTCCGCAGCCAGCTGTCCGGAGCGCGCGGCGGACAGGAAGACGGCCATGGTCGTGCCGTGCGCGGCAAAAGCGTGGATCGACTCGCCGGGCGGCATCGGAGTCTTGCCGCCCTCCAGCCGGGTGAGGATGACCGACTGCGCAACCTCGGGGATGGTCAGTTCGCGCTGGGCGAGCGCGGCCACGGCGGAGAACGCGGAGACCCCGGGCACGATTTCGACTTCGAGCCCGAGCTCGCGCGCGCGGTCGAGCTGCTCCTGCACGGCTCCCCAGAGCGCCGGGTCGCCGGAGTGCACGCGAGCGACGTGCAGACCTTCTGCCGCTGCGCGCTCGTAGTACGGCAGCACGCCCTCGATCGGCAGCGCGGCGGAGTCGACGATCAGCGCGCCCGGGCGAGCGTGCTCCAGGATCTCCTCCTGGACGAGGCTGGAGGCCCAGATGACGACGTCCGCGGCGCCGAGCGCGCGGGCGCCGCGCAGCGTGATCAGGTCGGCTGCGCCGGGGCCCGCGCCGATGAACGTCACTTTGCCGGTCCCGGCAGTCACAGCATTGATAGTCGTGGCGTTGACAGTCACAGTGCGCCTCCGCGTTGCCCGCGCGGCGGCGGTGCGATCAGGGTCGTGAAGTACGGCGCGGCCGAGCCCGGCGGGTGGCTGGTGAGCGGCCCGATCCACTCGGTGGGCAGACCGAGGTCGGTGCCGAGGACCGCCGTGTCGGCTCGACCGGCGCGTTCTACGGCGTCGACCAGCTCGTCGAGGCGGCGACCGCCCTTGTACACGACCACGGTTCCGGGACCGGACAAAGCAGCGCGGACTGCATCGAGTGCGCGGCGCACGTCCGGAGCGACCGCGGGCAGCAGCGTGAGCGGTTCCCCGCCTTCGGCCAGTGGCAGGACGACGCGCGCGGCGAGGTCCTGCATGGCGGTGATGCCTGGCACCGTCTCCACCGCGACGCGAGGCTCGCGGTCGGCGACGGTGCGCGCGAGGTAGGCGAAGGTGGAGTAGACGTTCGGGTCCCCGAGCGTGGCGAATGCAACACGGCGGGCTCCCGAGGTGAACAATTCCAGCACGATGCGCGCGGCTTCGTCCCAGGCCGTGGTACGCGCCTCAGTGAGCCCGCCGGTGTCATCGAGGGCGAAGAACAAGCGGCGGACCTCCACGCCGACGGCCTCACGCACGACCCTCTCAGCGCGTGACGGCTTGTCCAGCGCAGTCGTCGGTGCAAACACGACGTCAGCTTCGCGCAGGACACGCATAGCCTTGAGGGTCAGCAGCTCGGGATCGCCGGGGCCGACCCCGACGCCGGTCAGTCGCCAGTCGGATGCCGCCGCCTCGGCCGTGGCGGTGGCGGTGGCGATCACGGGATCCGTCGCCGCAGTGTTCGCTGCTGTAGCTGTGGTGTGGGCTACTGCGCGTTCGGCTACCGGGTCCACGCGGCGGCCTCCACGATCCGGCGGGCGATCGACGGCGTACCAGCCCAATGCAGGTGCAGATACGACGCGTGGATACGTCCCTCGGCGTACCCTTCCGCAGCCCCCTCGCCAGGGTGCACGTCGCTGGCCCACAGCCACGCAGCCGATGTGCCGGCGGACGGACGGGCCACCGTGCGGTGGAACTCGTGTCCCGTGATGCGGGTTCCGGCATCGCACAGCACGCTGTTCACGGGTGCGACCGCCTCGCGGTAACCGAGCGTCAGCTGCTTCGTCATCTCGGCCGTAACCGGCAGTAGGCCGCACATCGGTGCACCGTCGAGCGATTCGGCCAGGTAAAGCAAGCCCGCGCACTCGGCGACGATCGCGCCGCCGCCGTGCGCCAGCTGCCGCACCGACTCGCGCAGGGGCCGGTTGGCGGACAACTGCGGCGCGTACACCTCGGGGAAGCCGCCGCCGATAATCAGTGCTCCGGTTCCCTCAGGCAGTTTTTCGTCGTGCAAGGGGTCGAACGGCACGACCTGCGCCCCGGCTGCGGCAAGCAGCTCGGCGTGCTCAGCGTAGGAGAACGTGAACGCCGCGCCTGACGCGATCGCGACCACAGGAACGCGCCCATCGGCAGCGGTGGCGACCGGCTCGCCGATCGCGCTCTGCGGGCTCCAGTCGCTCGGCGCGAGCGGTGTAGCGCCGCGCGCGACGCGTTCGACGGCGTCGAGGTCGATCGACTGCTTAACCAGGTCAGCGAGCGCGTCCACCGAAGCCATGGACTCGGGTGCACGCTCAGCGACCGGGACCAGGCCCAGATGGCGCGACGGCGCGGCAACAGCGTCGCTGCGGTGCAGCGTGCCGAGTACAGACACGCCGATGCCGTCCAGCGCTTCGGTCAGAATCGCGCGGTGCCGCTCGGAGCCGACCCGGTTGAGAATCACTCCGGCGAGGCGCAGCGCTGGGTCGAAGGACCGGAAGCCGTGCACGAGTGCGGCGACGGAGCGGCCCTGCGCGGTGGCGTCGACCACCAGGATCACCGGTGCGCCGAGCAGCCGGGCCACGTGCGCCGTAGAGGCGAACTCGCCTCGGCCGACCGCGCCGTCATACAAGCCCATGACGCCCTCGACGACGGCCAGGTCGGCGCCGCGCGAGCCGTGGGCGAACAGGTCGCGGACCCGCTCCTCGCCGACAAGGAAGGGGTCGAGGTTGCGGCCGGGAGCGTCGGCGGCGAGGGCGTGGTAACCGGGGTCGATGTAGTCCGGCCCGACCTTGAACGGCGCAACGCGTCGCCCAGCGCGGGTGAACGCGGCTATCAGGCCAGTCGCGACGGTCGTCTTGCCATGGCCGGAGGCGGCTGCGGCGATCACGACGCGCGGGATCGCCGCGGCTGATCGCGGCGCGGCGCTGCCCGCGATCGTCACCACTCGATCCCCCGCTGCCCCTTCTGCCCGACGTCCATCGGATGCTTGACCTTTGTCATCTCGGTGACCAGGTCGGCGGCGGCGAGCAGTTCGGGCGCGGCGTCGCGGCCGGTGATGATCACGTGCTGGCTGCCGGGGCGGCCGGCGAGCACCGAGACCACTTCCGCGGCGTCGATCCAGCCCCATTTCATCGGGTAGGTGAACTCGTCGAGCAGATAGAGCCGGTAGGTCTCGGCGGCCAGGTCCTGCTTGATCCGCTCCCAGCCCGCGCGGGCGTTCTCCGCCTGCATCTCAGGATCCGAGTGCAGATCCTGCGCGGCGTCCGATCCCGGGGGCCGACCTGCGTTCCCCCGAAGCCACGACCAGCCCTCCCCCATCTTGTGCCACGCCACCGGCGCGCCCTGGCCGGTCTGCTCGTGCAGCGCGCCGAGGGTTTTGAAGACCGGCTCCTCGCCGATCTTCCACTTCGCCGACTTGACGAACTGGAACACCCCGATCGGCCAGCCGGCGTTCCACGCGCGCAGCGCGAGGCCGAAGGCTGCCGTGGTCTTGCCCTTGCCGTGCCCGGTATGCACGATCAGCAACGGCCGGTTACGCCGTTCACGCGTGGTCAGGCCGTCATCGGGCACGTAGAGCGGCTGTCCTTGGGGCACGGTCAGGCCGCCTTTCGCAGGACGGTTTCCCGCGAGGCGCCGAAGGCACCGTGCGTTTGTCGCACCGGGTCGAGATTCGCGCGAACGGTCGCCGCAAGGTCCGTCATGGGTACGTGCAGCCCGTCGAGCGCTACGGCGAGTTCCGCGGCGAGGCCGAGTCGTATCGGCCCGGCTTCGCAGTCCACCACGATCGACGCGACACCGCTCGCCGCAAAGTGTGCGGCGATCCGGCGCACCTCGGCCTGCGCGCTACGCACGCTCGCTCCACGTACACCGGTCGCACGACCGTCCGTGACGACGACGAGCAGTGGACGCCGACGAGGATCACGCACCCGCTCGCGGCGCAAGACGTCGGCCGCTGCGGTCAGGCCTGCCGCCAACGGCGTCCGGCCCCCGGTGGGCAGCGCACGAAGGCGCGCGGCCGCGGTCTCGACCGAGCCGGTCGGTGGCAACGCCACGTCCGCGCCGTTGCCACGAAACGTGACCATGCCGACTTTGTCGCGGCGCTGATACGCATCGAGCAGCAGCGAGAGCACGGCGCCTTTGACCGCGGTCATGCGTGCACGTGCGGCCATCGAGCCCGAGGCGTCGACGACGAAGAGCACCAGGTTGCCCTCGCGGTCCCGCCGGATCGGCGCGCGCAGATCCGAACCGCGCAACAGCAGCGGACCCGCGACGCGTCCACGCTCGGCCTGATGCGCCGCCGCGGCGCGCACAGTCGCCGGAACATGCAGCGATGCCGCGCCAGAGCCAGGCCGAGGCGGCTCGGCGCCGACGGTGCGCCCGCGCCCGACCGATCGTCCGGCCGACCGACGGCCGGGAACACCCTGGCCAATGCCGGGAACGGCGTACAACTTGGTCCGGTATGGCTCGCCGGCCACGGCCGCCGCCTGCTCGGGCGCGGCCGACCGTGGCTGTGACCCGATTGTCTGCCCTTCCGTCCGCGACTCCTGGCCCGCAGCCATTGATGACCTACCTGGTGACTGACTTGCCGAGTCGACCGACCCAGCATCGCTTCGAACGGAGCCAGGCTTTGAATCGGGGTCGGAGCCAGAGCCGTCGCCGCTACCATCCACATTGTCGGGCCTGTTAATTGAGACACCGCTACCCGGCCCGCCATCGTCCGGATCCATATCAGGAATATCAGAACCCGGATCAGCTTCCCGGCCCTCACCCCGCCCCGGCTCAGCGGGTTGATCCACGTGATCGGCCAGCGCCTCGTCGAGCTTGTCCTCGTCGAGCCCGGGGGCGTCGAACGGGTTGCGTCGCCGCCGGTGCGGCAACGCGAGCCGCGCGGCATCGCGCACCTCGGCGGAGGTCACGGCGGGCAGCCCGCGCCAGGCCGCC
>NZ_DASYZI010000068.1:0-37180 GCF_035946395.1 Actinocrinis sp. | reverse complement strand
CGAGCCGAGCAGGAAGCCGTCCGGGCTGTAGTGCTGGAAGGAGATCCGGAACATCTCGTAGACCGGCCAGATCACCGCGAACGCGATCAGCGCGACCGCCGGGCCGACCCAGCCGAGCGGCGCCGCGGCCCGGCCGAGCCGCCGCAGGGGGGTGTTCGGGGATTGCTGCAACTGCATGAGAGGTCCCTCCGCCGATCGGGGCCGGTGTGGGGCGGGTTTGGTGGCTGTGCCGGTCTGTGCTGGCCGGTTTGTGCGGGCCGGTTTGTGCGGGCCGGTCTGTGTGGGCTGAACGGGTTGCCGCGCCGGACGCACGTGCGGGTGCGTCCGGCGCGGGGTCCGTGCTGGTGCTGTGGTGCGGGCCTACTGCCCTGACGTCGCGGTCTGCTCGATCTGGCCGAGCACCGACTTGGGGTCGCCGGTGATCGCGGTGCCGATCTGCTTCTGGATCGCGGTCAGCACGGTGCTCCAGTTGGCCTGCGAGCTCGGGTAGAGCGTCGCGGTGGACAGGTTCTTCACGAAGCCGGCGAACTGCGCATTGGACGACATGCTGGTCGTCGCCGAGGTGGTGGCGGGCAGCAGGTCGTATTCGTTGTCGAAGGCCAGCTGGTTCTGGTCGTTGTACGCGTAGTCCAGGAAGGCCTTGATCGCGGCCTGGTGGCTGTCGTTGTTCAGCGCGACGACGTAGTCCGCGACGCCGACGGTCGAGGTGAGCGGGCCGGTCTTGCCGGGGACCGCGACGACGCCGAAGTCGGAGTTCTGCAACACGCCGGCCTTCTGGATGATCGGGATCAGCGCCGGCGAGCCGTTGATCATGCCGATGCCGCCCTGCGCGAACTGCTGCCACAGGTCGGTGCGGTTCTTGGTGGCCGGGTCCGGCTCGGTCGCCCCGGACTTCACCAGGCCCTGGAGGTACTGGTAAGTCGCGATGTTCTGCGCCGAGTTGATCGCGTACTTGCCGGATTCGTCGGTCAGGCCGCCGCCGTTGCCCAGGAACCACAGCAGCGACTCGGCCTGCGCCTCCTCGGAGCCGAGCGGCAGGCCGAAGCCGATCTTGCCGGTCTTCTGCGCGACGGCCAGCGCGTCGGCCTTCAGCTGGTCCCAGGTGGTCGGCGCGGCGGAGATCCCGGCCTGGGTGAACAGCTTCTTGTTGTAGAACATCGCGCGCGAGGAGGTGGTCCACGGGATGCCGTACTCGGTCCCGCTGACCTCGCCGGCCTTCGCGAAGATCGGGTTGATGTTCGACAGCGTGGCCGAGTCGAGCACGTCGGAGGCCTTGTACGCGATGCCGTCCTGAACGTACTGCGCGTAGGTCAGGCCTTCGAGGATGTCCGGGTACTGCTTGTTCTGGATCATCGTCTGGACCTTGGAGCTCAGGTCGTTCCAGTCGATGGTCTGCACCTGGACGGTGATGTTCGGGTTGGCCTTGTGGAACGAGTCGGCCACGCCCTGCCAGTAGGTCTGCGAGGAGTTCGACGGACCGGTGCCGTAGTCCGCCGCCACCAGCTTGATCGTGGTCGCGCCGGAGTTCGAGCCGCCCGCGGAGGACGACGACGGGGAGGACGGACTGCTGCTGCACGCTGCGAGGACCAGCGAGCCGCTGAGCCCGAATATCGCAGCCGCCGCGAGTCGTCTCTTCATGGGGAACCGCCTTTCACCGAGGTGTCGGATGCCCGGTCCGTGAGGGTGGATCGCGGATTTTCCGGAGTGCGGTCACCGTAGGCCCGGCGGTACGGTCTGGTCTAGACCAGATGCCATCGCGGTCTATACCAGTTATGAAACTGTGACCGTCGTGACGAGAAAGGCGCATGCCGAAGTAGAGTCGGAGGACTGATGATCGTCTGGCCGTGTGTGGATCACACTATCGTGGCGAGTCAGGGCGCTGTGGCGAATCCGAGCACTCGGGTGGCCGGATTGCCCTGTGGGCGAGTACTACCGGCAGTGCTGGAGACCGCACTGGAAGCTCGGTGAAGATCTTGATCGCGCGCCCGGCTCATGCTGGTTTGCCCCGATCGATGCTCATTGGTGAATCGAGTGAGCCGACTGGCCGGAGCAGGATCTTCAGTGCACTCCCAGAACCAAAAGGTGCCCTAGAGGAGCTCGGCGAGATCCTTGGCCAGGGCCTGGAAGGCGCGGGTGCGGTGGGAGATCGCGTTCTTCTCCTCGGCGGGCATCTGCGCGGTGGTCCGGTCGTGGCCGTCGGGCAGGAAGATCGGGTCGTAGCCGAAGCCGTTCGTGCCGCGGCGGGCGTGCAGCAGCGTGCCGTCGATCCGGCCCTCGCGCACCACCGCGGGGCCGTCCGGCAGGGCCAGCGCGGCGGCGCAGGCGAAGTGGGCCTTGCGGTGCCGGTCGGCGATGTCGGCGAGCTGGGCCAGCAGCAGATCGAGGTTCGCCTCGTCGTCGCCGTGCTTTCCGGCCCAGCGCGCGGAGAAGATGCCGGGGGCGCCGCCAAGCACGTCCACGCAGAGCCCTGAGTCGTCGGCGATCGACGGCAGGCCGGTGCGGCGGGCCGTTTCCGCCGCCTTGAGCAGAGCGTTCTGCGCGAAGGTCACGCCGGTCTCGGGCACGTCGGGCACGTCGGGGAACGTGTTCACGCCGATCAGGTCGATGGTGACGCCGGTGGCCGCCAGGATCGCGCGCAGCTCGGTGATCTTGTGCGGGTTGCGGGTGGCGAGCACGACCTTGGGGGCCTTGGGCGGGCTCGTGTCGCCCGCGCTCGGGGGCGTGCTCGGGGGTGGCACGGTCACTGGCCCAGGGCCTTGCGCTGAATGGCCGTCAGGTCGGCGCAGCCGGCGGTGGCGAGGTCGAGCAGTGCGCTCAGCTCGGCGCGGTCGAACGGCGCGCCCTCCGCCGTGCCCTGCACCTCGACGAAGCGGCCGTCGCCGGTGCAGACGACGTTCATGTCCGTCTCCGCCTTCACGTCCTCGTCGTAGCAGAGGTCGAGCATGGGGACGCCGCCGACGATGCCGACGGAGACCGCCGCCACCGAGCCGGTCAGCGGCTCCCTCCCGCCGCGCAGCGAGCCATGCGCGCGCAGCCAGGCCACCGCGTCGGCCAGCGCGACGTAGGCGCCCGTGATGGCGGCCGTGCGAGTGCCGCCGTCTGCCTGCAACACGTCGCAGTCCAGCACGATCGTGTTCTCGCCGAGCGCCTTGTAGTCCACCACGGCGCGGATCGCCCGGCCGACGAGCCGGGAGATCTCGTGCGTGCGCCCGCCGATCCGGCCCTTGACCGACTCGCGGTCGGAGCGCTCGTGGGTCGCCCGCGGCAGCATCGCGTACTCGGCGGTGACCCAGCCGAGACCGGAGCCCTTGCGCCAGCGCGGCACGCCCTCGGTCACCGAGGCGGCGCACAGCACGCGGGTACGGCCGAACTCCACCAGCACCGAGCCCTCGGCGTGGTCGAGCCAGTCGCGGGTGATGGTCACCGCGCGCAACTGCTCGGGGGTGCGGCCGTCGACGCGCACCGAAGAAGATCCCTGGGTCATGAGTCGAGGGTAGCCGCCGCCGCGACGCGACTGAGTTCCGGGCCGAGGAAACGGCGGCCGATCTCCTTGAACCGCTCCGGATCGCCGGTGGTGCGGAACTCGTGCACCGGCGCCGGCAGCGACTCGTCGCGCATCAGGCCCAGCCTGGCCAGCCGCCGGTAGACGTCCTTCGCGGTCTCCTCGGCGCTGGAGATCAGGGTGACCCGCTCGCCCACGACGTAGGCGATGACGCCGGTCAGCAGCGGGTAGTGGGTACAGCCGAGAATCAGGGTGTCCACTCCGGCCGCGGTGACCGGGTCGAGGTACTCGTGCGCCACCTTGATCAGCTCCTCGCCGGCGGTGACGCCGTCCTCGACGAACTCCACGAAGCGCGGGCAGGCCTGTGTGGTGAGCATCACGTGCGGAGCCGCGGCGAAGGCGTCCTCGTACGACTCGGAGGTCTTGGTGGCCTGCGTGCAGATCACGCCGACGTGGCCGTTGCGGGTGGCGGCCGCGGCGCGGCGGGTGGCGGGGTGGATCACCTCGATCACCGGGACCGAGTAGCGTTCACGCGCGTCGCGCAGCACCGCGGAACTCGCCGAGTTGCACGCGATCACCAGCATCTTGACACCCTGGTCCACCAGCAGGTCCAGGCACTCCAGCGAGTACTTGCGCACGTCTGCGATCGCCTTGGTGCCGTACGGCTGCCGCGCGGTGTCGCCGAGGTAGAGGATCGGCTCGTGCGGCAGCTGATCCAGGACGGCGCGTGCGACGGTCAGCCCACCGTAGCCGCTGTCGAAGATACCGATGGGTGCGTCAGCCACCTGGCAACCATAACGGCTCGTCGAGGTTGACCGGGGCCGGTGGCGCAGGGTTGGCCGACGCGCAGCGGCGGGTGAGTTTACAGCCGCCATAGGAGGTCCTGGTCGACCTCAACGAGCGGAACGGGACGCGGGCAGTGCTCGGGCTCAGGCCCACAGCTGCCCTTCGAGCCGGTCGCCCGCCTCGTCGAGCGTGCCCTCGTAGGCGCCGGTGGACAGGTACTTCCAGCCGCCGTCGGCGACGATGAACGCGATGTCGGCCCGCTCGCCGGCCGCCACGGCCCGGCGGGCGATCCCGAGCGCCGCGTGCAGCGCGCAGCCGGTGGAGATCCCGGCGAAGATGCCCTCGACTTCGAGCAGCTGGCGGGTGCGGCGCAACGCGTCGGTGGAGCCGACCGAGTAACGGGTCGTCAGCACGTCCGCGTCGTAGAGTTCGGGGACGAAGCCCTCGTCGAGGTTGCGCAGGCCGTAGATCAGATCGTCGTAGCGCGGCTCGGCGGCGACGATCTGGATGCCCGGGACCTTCTCGCGCAGGTACCGGCCGATGCCCATCAGGGTGCCGGTCGTGCCGAGCCCGGCCACGAAGTGGGTGATGGTCGGCAGGTCTTCGAGGATCTCCGGCCCGGTGCCCGCGTAGTGCGCGCCCGAGTTCGCCGGGTTCCCGTACTGATAGAGCATCACCCAGTCGGGGTGCTCGGCGGCCAGGCCCTTGGCCACGCGTACCGCCTCGTTCGAGCCGCCGGCCGCCGGGGACGGGATGATCTGCGCGCCCCACATGCGCAGCAGCTGGCGGCGCTCCTCGCTGGTGTTCTGCGGCATGACGCAGATCAGCCGGTAGCCCTTGAGCTTCGCCGCCATGGCCAGCGCGATGCCGGTGTTGCCGCTGGTCGGCTCCAGGATGGTGGCGCCGGGGGAGAGCGTTCCGGCGGCTTCGGCAGCCTCGATCATGGCCAGCGCGGGGCGGTCCTTGACCGAGCCGGTGGGGTTGCGGTCCTCCAGCTTCGCCCAGATCCGCACGTCGGCGGACGGCGAGAGCCGGGGCAGCCCGACCAGGGGCGTGTGGCCCAGCGAGTCCAGCAGCGAGTCGTAACGCATCTCAGCGCGCGCCGCCCGCGACGGCCGGCAGGACGGTGACCGCGTCGCCGTCGGCCAGCGGCGTGGTCAGGCCACCGGTGAAGCGGACGTCCTCGTCGTTCAGGTACACGTTGACGAACCGGCGCAGCTGGCCGTTCTCGATCAGCCGGTCGCCGATTCCGGGATGGCGGTGGTCGAGATCGGCGATCACCTCGTGCAGCGTGCTGCCCTCTGCCTCGACGCGTTTGGCGCCGTCGGTGTAGCTGCGCAGGATGGTCGGGATGGAGACCTGAACGGCCATGGATTCTGCTCCTGGACGGTATGGACTCTGGCGGGCTGGCGGCCATGGGCACACCGGGGAACGCGTGGCACATGGTATCGATTCCCGCTGCTCCCGGTCCGCACCGCTCTGGATACGGACACTGCGTCTCTGGATGCGGACAGCGGACCGTGCCGGGCCCGGTCCGGCCTCAGCTGGTCACCCAGGGCACGGCGCCGCCGCCGGAGGAGTGCATCACCGCGAGGTAGACGGTCGCCAGCGTCAGCCACCGGGTCATCGGATTGCGCGGCAGCAGCGCCAGGATCACCCAGGCCAGCACCGTGTACCAGGGCAGCGACCAGGGCGCGACCACGATCCACGCGAAGCTGAGCGCGAACGGCACGGTGACCATGGTCGGCTGGTCCGGGGAGAACCGCCGGTAGATCACCACCGCGAGCATGATCATCAGAGTCGGCCACAGGATCGACGTGGCGACCGCCCCGATGGTCTTGCCCAGGTCCGACAGGCCGAACACGCCGAAGCCACCCTGCAACGACAGCTGGAAGAGCCGCCACGGCGAGGGGGTGGCGACCAGGCCGGAGGCGGTGAGCAACTGCTTGAACGCGTGCAGGCCGTAGAACGAGTAGAAGAACACCACCGAGCCGACGCCGCCGATGGACAGCCGCGCCAGGTTCCACCAGTCGCGGCGCATCACCAGCGCCCAGGCCATGGCGACGCCGACCAGTCCGGCGTTGAGCTTGAACGAGCAGGCGACGCCGACCGCCACGCCCGCGGCGAAGTAGCGCCAGCGGCCTTCGCCGCCCCTGGCGATCTGCACTCCGACCACGGAGGCCGCGGCGAGGTAGGTGTCCAGGTGGCCGCCGGCGACCAGCTGCTGGATCAGCACCGGGTTGGCCACCCACATCAGCGTGGCGCGCACCGGGTCGGCGGCCGTCTTGAGCAGGAAGTAGCCGACGCCGAGGAACGCCACGCCGTTGAAGATCATCAGATAATGCACGGTGACGCTGGGGTTCAGGCCCCCGAACCAGGCCGCGAGTTGCTGCACCCAGGTCGCTATCGGTCCGTACACCGAGGGGGTCTGAACCCACATCGGCCCGACGGCCTTGGTGTAGTCGTTCTGCGGCCCGAGGATCAGCGGATTGTTGGTGTACGGGTCGAACCCCTTGTTGGCCATGTGCCCGTACGCCGCGTAGCTGGCCGCGTCGGAGGAGCCGACCGGCGTGATGTTCACTATCAGCCCGACGATCACGCACGCCGCGAGGAACAGATACCGCGGGTTCGGCCGCCAGCCCCGGCTGTTGGCCCACAGCAGCCCGGACAGGCCCAGGCACTGGAGCACGATCGCGAGGTAGGTCATCGGGAAGGAGACCCACCAGGGCAGCTCCCACAGGTGCCCGGACAGCGGCAGGACCAGCGGCTTGAGCTGGTTGGGATCGCCGGTGAAGTTCGGCGGCAGGGTGTTGAAGTTGGGCGAGAGTACGCCCACGAGCATGACCAGAACCAGTCCAGTCAGTGAGACGCCGAGTGCCATCCGCGGGGTGGCCAGGGTCGAGCCGGCCAGCCGGTAGACGAACTCGATCAGCTCGCCGAGCAGCCGGCGCGGTCGGCGCGCACTGCCGGGCGCGCCGGGCTCGTCCAGCGATCCCGGCAGCTCGCCCGGCCTGGTGGCGGTGCCGCCTCCACGCCGCGTGGCCGAATCGCTCATCGTTTCCTCTTCACGTCCCCGCGGGTCTGACGGATCCGCTCGTGATGGCCCGGACCCGCGGTGATGATAGTGCTTAGGCTCCCCCGGCACCGGTGGGTTGCCCGCCGGTCGCAGTGGCAGCGGCAGTAACGGTGCTTCCGGCGCCCGCGGGCGCGAGGACCTGGACGTCCGGCTCGGGCTCGCGCGTCGCAGTGGTGTCGGCCGACTCGCCCGATCCCGCTGGCGTTTCGGCCATCGTCGCCGACCACAGCGCGCGCAGCGCCAGCAGCGTGGCTGTGAGCAGGACGATGTTGCGTCCGGCGACGAGAGCGTTGCCCAGGAAGCCGTGGTGCAGGATCTGGTCGAACAGCAGCGGGAACTCGATCTGACTGACCAGTGTGCAGGCCATCACCAGCCGGGCCGGCACGGCCATCACCGTGCCGCGGCGGCCCGGCCCGTTCTCGGCGAGGCACAGCGCGGCCAGGCCGACCAGCCAGATGAGGTACTGCGGGCTCAGTACGCGGCTGGTGATGACCATGACCAGCAGCACGGTGAACCCGGCGTCGTACATGAGTGCCGGGCTCCACCGCTCCGGGTGGAACCGGCGCACCCGCCACCACAGCACGACGCCGAAGCCGATCAGCGTCGTCACGATCGCCAAGTTGGCGACCATGCCGGTGCCCGGCCCGGCGAGCTGGAAGTTGCCGTCCTCGTGCACGGTGCGGATCGGGTAGCCGAACCAGGAGGCGATCATGAAGGGCGAGGCGAAGACCGCCTCCACCTCGATGCCGCGGCTCGACTGGTGCGAGAGGAAGGACAGCGCCCCGGGCATCGCCGCGGCCAGTATCCCGCAGATCGCCAGCGCCCCGGCGGCCGCCGACAGCAGCGCGCGCCAGCCGCGCCGCCCGCCCGGCGCCCCGGCGAGCAGCACCACCGGCCAGACCTTCACCACCGCGCCGAGCCCGAGCAGCGCACCGCGCACCGCCCACGTCCGCTTCTCGGCCCGCTCGGCGGAACGGCGGCCGGTCGTCCGGACCGTCCAGAGCAGCCCGGCGACGGCGATCGCGGTGACGATCACGTCGTAACGCATGAACACGATCGGGCCGAGCGCGAAGCCGCCGAGCACCCACGCCCACACCCCCGACAGGTGCGGTTTGCGGCCGGTTTCCGCGGCGATCCGGTCGGCCTGGCCGAGCAGCAGCGCGAACACGACGGCGTCGGCGATCAGCGCGACGAAGAAGAACGAGTTGACGTAGCCGATGCCGAGATGCTGGATGAGCTTCGGGGCGAGCATCACCAGCGCCGCGGCCGGCGGGTACTGCCACTGCGGGTCGCCGGACGGGAACGAGCCGTCCACCATGGTGTTGGCCCAGCCGTGATAGATCATCACATCGCCGACGACCGAGCCGCGGGAGAAGTAAGGCACCGCCTGCAACGTCCAGAGCAGCAACAGCAGGCGTGAACCGGCCCACCAGTACGCGGCACGGCGGTATCGCGGCGCGAATACCGGCGCCGTGGCGAGTCGCCGCATCGCGCTGATCCCTCCCGTGTCGGTGGGCATTGTCAAAGTCAGCCGTTCGCCGATGGCCTTATCCCCCCACAAGATGGTACGAGGGGGCCATTGTTTAAATCAGCTTGGTACAGCTTGAGCACGTGACCGTTGTCGAACCGTCATGCTCTGTCGGACTGTCACCCTGTTGCGTCGACCACTCTGCTGGATCGACACCGCCCGGGGGACCGTCACCGTCACTGCCCGTCCTCGGGGACCACGATCTCTTCCTCGGAGACGGCGCCGTCCACGATCCGGAACGAACGGAACTGGAACTCGCCGAGCCCGTCGGCGTCCCGGGTGGAGACCAGGACGTAGTGCGCGTTCGGCTCGGATGCGTAGGCGATGTCGGTACGCGACGGGTAGGCCTCGGTCGACGAGTGCGAGTGGTAGACGATGACCGGTTCCTCGTCCCGTTCGTCCATCTCGCGGTAGAGCTTGAGCAGGTCGGCCGAGTCGAACTCGTAGAACGTGGGCGAGCGCGCCGCGTTGGCCATCGGGATGAACCGCTCGGGCCGGTCCGAGCCGGCCGGGCCGGCGACCACGCCGCACGCCTCGTCGGGGTGGTCGGCGCGGGCGTGCGCGACTATCGCGTCACGGATGGACTTGCCGATGGTCAACACGGGTCAAGAGTAGGGCACGGCCCGGCGCCGCGAATCAGCCGCCCAGCGACTCCACCAGCGTCTCCTGCAAGTACCCGAGGTAGTAGTACACCGGCACGTACGCCGTACGGGGGTCACCCGGACCGAAGCCCTCGCCCGGCTCCTGGTCGTCCTTGGTGATCTCCAGCCGGGTGCCGAGCACCAGCCGCAGGTCGTTGAGCGCGCCGAGCCAGGCCGCAGCCTCGTCGGCGGCCAGGCTCAGCCGCCCGCCGTCGCTGACCCGCTCCAGGGTCTCGACCGCCACGGCCGCGCGCCGCCGCCGCTCGGTGCTCAGGTCCGGCTGGGTGTACCGGCGGAACTCGGCCGTCGCGTCGGGGTCGTCCGGGTAGGCGTCCGGGAACAGCCGGGCGAGCGCCGGGTCGTCCGGGCGGGCCGGGGGCGTGTCGTCGCCCAGGCCGTTGAGGCCCAACTCGGCGGCCAGCGGATCGACCTCGTCGGGCAGGCCCGGCGGCACGTCGTCCAGGAGCAGTTCGAGCAGATCGCCGAACAGGCCCGTCAGCAGCCGGGACTCGGCGGCCTGCAACTCGACGTGCACGGTGTCGTCGGGGCCGCGGGTGAACGCCGCGATCAAGGCTCGCTTGTCCTTTCGGAAGGGCCAGGGCAATCGGAAGGGCACTGGCTCACGCTCTCTGGTCAAGGCTGCCCGGCCGTGCCGGTATCTAGACGCGCTGCAAGGTGGCCCATAGACCATAGGAGTGCATCGCCGACACGTCGCGTTCCATCTCCTCGCGTGAGCCGTTCGAGACGACGGCCTTGCCGCGGTGGTGGACGTCGAGCATGAGCTTGTGCGCCTTGGTTTTGGGATAGCCGAAGTAGCTCTCGAACACATAGGTGACATAGCTCATGAGGTTGATCGGATCGTTCCAGACGATCGTGGTCCAGGGCCGGTCGGTCTCCTCGGCGAACTCCTGCTCGCCGCGGACGTCCGGCCGGTCGACTTCAACCGGTGCGCTGGTCACGATCCCATCTTCGCATCATCTGAGAGCAGCCTCACACTCGGTCCGTGCCGTGCGATGCGGGCTACTCGAACTCGGCGATGCGACAGGCGGGGAACGCCGGAGTAGACTTAGCGTCATGGTGACGATAAGTAGGCCGGGACCAGACGCGGCGACAGTGCGTTCGAGCTCCACCGCGCTGCTGACGGACCACTACGAGTTGACGATGCTCCAAGCCGCGCTGCGCAGCGGGGCCGCGCACCGCCGGTCGGTGTTCGAGGTGTTCGCGCGCAAGCTGCCGGACGGCCGGCGCTACGGAGTCGTGGCCGGGACCGGGCGGGTGCTCGAAGCGATCGCCGCGTTCCGCTTCGACGCCGCGCAGCTGGAGTTCCTGGAGCGCTCCGGCGTCGTGGACCGCGCGACGCTGGACTGGCTGGCCGATTACCGGTTCCGCGGCACGGTGCGCGGATACGCCGAGGGCGAGTGCTACTTCCCGCAGTCGCCGATTCTTGAGGTCGAAGCCAGCTTCGCCGAGGCGGTGCTGCTGGAGACGGTGATCCTCTCGGTGCTCAATCACGATTCCGCCATCGCCTCCGCCGCGTCCCGGATGACGTCGGCGGCAGGCGGGCGGCCGTGCGTCGAGATGGGCTCGCGCCGCACGCACGAGGCCGCGGCCGTGGCGGCGGCGCGCGCGGCGTACATCGCGGGGTTCGCCTCGACCTCGAACCTGGAGGCCGGGTTCCGCTACGGCGTGCCGACCGTGGGCACGAGCGCGCACGCGTTCACCCTCCTGCACGACACCGAGCGCGATGCTTTCCAGACCCAGGTGGACACGCTCGGCAAGGGCACCACCCTGCTGGTGGACACCTACGACGTCGCCGAGGCGGTGCGCGTGGCGGTCGAGGTCGCGGGGCCCGATCTGGGCGCGGTGCGGCTCGACTCCGGCGACCTGCTGTGGCTGGCGCACCGGGTGCGCAGGCAGCTCGACGAACTCGGCGCGCGCGGCGCGAAGATCGTGGTCACCAGCGATCTCGACGAGTACGCCATCGCGGCGCTCGCGATCGCGCCGGTCGACGCGTACGGCGTCGGCACACAACTGGTCACCGGCAGCGGTGCACCTACCGCCGCGATGGTCTACAAGCTGGTCGCGCGAGCCGGCTCGGCGGAGCCGGACGCGCCGCTGGTCTCGGTCGAGAAGCGCTCGGTCGAGAAGGCGAGCCGGGGCGGCCGCAAGCACGCCTACCGCCGGATCGACGCGGACGGCGTGGCCACGCAGGAGGTGATCGTCGTCGGTGATCCGCCCGCCGACCTCGACCGGCGCGGCCGGAACCTGGTCAGGACGCTCATGGTGGACGGCGAGCCGGTCGGACAGCGGTCGCTGGAGGAGGCCCGCGAGACGCTGCGCCACTCGCTCGCGCAGCTGCCGATCTCCGCGACCCAGCTCTCGCGCGGCGACGCGGTGATCCCTACTGTCTACGAGAACGCGTGACGGCCGGCATCAGGCGCTCCGGCGCCGGAGAAAGGTGTTAGCAGAAAATGAGCAGGGCACTGATCGTCGTGGACGTGCAGAACGACTTCTGCGAGGGCGGTTCGCTGCCGGTCGCGGGAGGCATCGCGGCGGCCGAGGAGATCGCCCGCTACGTCGCGGCCGGCTCGGGGGGCGCGCAGTACACGGTGGCCACCCGCGACTACCACGTGGACCCCGGCAGCCACTTCGGCACGGCGCCGGACGGGCCCGACTACGTCGACACCTGGCCGGTGCACTGCGTCGTCGGGACCGAGGGCGCGGCCTTCCATCCATCGGTCGCGGGCCTCGCGTTCGACGCCGAATTCCGCAAGGGCGAGCACGAGGCGGCCTACTCCGGCTTCCAGGGCGCGACGCCCGAGGGGACGACGCTGGCCGTCTGGCTGCGCGAGCATGGCGTGACCGAGGTGGACCTCGTCGGCCTCGCGACCGATCACTGCGTCCGCGCCACGGCGCTGGACGCCGTGCACGAGGGTTTTGCGGCGCGGGTGCTGCTGGACAAGACCGCCGCCGTCGCGCCCGAGACGCTGGCCAAGGCCCTCGTGCAGTTCGCCGACGCCGGGGTCGCCATGGTCTCGTCGGTGCCGGAGAGTTGATCGAGCCAGAGGACCGATCGGGCACAGGACTGATCGGGCACGAAGCTGATCGGACACAGGACGGATCGGCCCGCGGCCCGGATATCAGAGCTCGGCGAGGTCCGCGAACACGTAGGCCTTGTCGATCGACCCGTGGGCGATCGGCGAGTCGGCGTGGTCGGCGGCCCACAGCGCCGACTCCGCCTCGCGCGCGAACGCCCACGCCATCAGCCGCCGCACGTCCTCGCCGAGCACGTCGCCGACCAGAGCGAAGCGTTCGGCGAGGACACGGTGCGGGTTGGGGTGGCCGAACGGGTCGTCGATCTGCGCGAGCAGCGGCCAGGGATCGTAGCCGGGATCGCCGATCATGGGTTTGGCGTCGATGGCGAGCCAGGGGCGGCGCCGGGCGCTGAGGATGTTGCCCGGATTGAAGTCCCCGTGGATCACGACCTCACGCGTCGCGCTGTCGGGCAGCTCGCGCAGCAGCCGCACCGCGGTCGCCACGAGTCCGGGATCGAAGTCGGGCCGCAGCCGCTCCATCCGTTCCTCGGCCGTGTCTGCCCAGTCGGCGGTGAGCGCGGCGACCCGTTCGAGGCGAGTGCGTTCGAGGCCACTGCGTTTGAAACCACCGTGTTTGAAACCACTGCGTTCAAGACTGCTGTGTTCGAAACCACTGTCCTCGGGCGGCGTGACCGACCACAGCTCGCTCAGCAGCCGCGCCCCGATCAGCAGGCGTTCATGCGGGTCGATGTGGTGGGCGTCGCCCAGCGTCCCGCCCGGTTCGCAGCGCTCGATCACGACGGCCAACTTCTCCGGGTCCGCGCGAAGGAGCCGCACGGCGCCGCGTCCGTCCCACAGCCGCAGCCCCTCGGCTTCCCCGATCGCCTCGCGATGCGGCCAGGTGACCTTGAGCACGGCCGGCTCCCCGTCCGGCAACGACACGGGAGCGACCCACGAGCAGCTTCCGCCGTGGATCGGTGCGCCGAGTCGCAGCGACCAGCGGTCACGCAACTCGGCGACGAGTGACGGCAGCTGCGCCAGCCACTGCCGACCCTCCTCGCTCACGCTTACCGTGGCGACGACCGGCAGCGTAGTGGGGAAGAGCTCAACGTTCGTTTCCACGTCCTCGGGTACCCTCCGTCAGCCGCCCACCGATTCATAGAGGCTCAGCGAGCGGTACCAGGCGGCCTTCGCCATCAAGAAGAATGCGATGCCTATGGCCGGCGAGGCCACGGTAAGCAACAACGGAATGCCTGCGCTCGCCGTGTGGCCAGTGACGACCGCCGCCGGCAGATACGCGATGAACGCCACAGGGAAGGCGAAGGTCAGCGCGTCCTTGACCGGGCTCGGCAGCACGTTGAGCGGATAGTTGCCGAAGGTCGAGATCATCTGGTCGATCCAGCTGGTCCAGGTGAACGTGCCGGTGAAGCGCAACGCGGCGATCGCCAGCAGCGTCTGCACGCCTGCCTCGATCATCATGCCGCCGAGGATTCCGGCCGCGATGTACAGGACGATCAGCGGCGTCCAGGCGATGTGCAGCCGGAAGACCGCGAACACGAAGATGCCCGCGCCGGCCAGCAGGTCGCCGAAGGAGTTGACCTGGAACTGGCTCAGCAGCACCTGCCGGTACACCGGCATCGGCCGCAGCAGGTAGCCGTCCATCCGGCCCTCCTGCACGTACATCGACAGGCGGGCGATGTTCGAGAACAGCGCCACGTAGAAGCTGTGCGAGACCAGCCGCATCGAGGCGATCAGCAGCACGTCGCCCTGCTTCCACCCGCCGAGGCCCGGGAAGCGCAGCAGCAGCACCCCGGCGAAGAGCACCATCGAGCCCTGCCACACCAGGCCGAAGAGCAGGCCGAGGACGAACTCGCCGCGATAGGCCGCCTGCGCCTTGAGATTGAGCCGGTTGATCCGGTAGTACAGCGCCCACTGTTCGAACACTGTCAGTCTCCCATCGAACACGGTCAGCCTCCCAGGACCGTTACGCGCTCGGCGGCGCGCCGCCAGACCAGCGTGCTGAGCAGGGCCAGGACCACGATCCAGATCGCCTGCACGGCCAGGTCACCGCCCAGCTGGCTCACCGGCGTGCGGCCGATGTACAGCGAGAGCGGGACGTTCAGCGTGCCCTGGAACGGCAGCAGCCGATCGAAGGAGGTGAACCAGGCGGGGAAGAACCACAGTGGGACCAGCGCTCCGGCCAGCACGTTCTGCACGATCTCGTACATGATCATCAGTTGGAAGTTCACCGTGGTCCAGAAGCAGGCCAGGTCGATCAGCAGTTTGAGGTAGTAGAGGATGACCAGGCCGAGGGCGAGCGACGCGAGCGTCGCCAGGCCGGCCCGCGTGCTCACCGGCGGCTCGACGAGCCCTCCCGCCAGGCAGACGCAGTACGCGAGCACAGCCCAGCCCGTCCCGTACGCCAGGTCCCCGGACGCGCGGATGGCGTAGTAACGACGTGGGCTGACCGGCCGCAGAAACCAGTAGGCGATGGTGCCTTCGAGCATGAGCTGGACCATCGTGTCGCGCGCGGCCCAGCGGTTGACCGTGCGGAACGCGATGTAGAACACGCCGAGCATCGCGTAGGTGGTCGCCTGCCGCACGTTGAGTCCGGCGCTGCTCGTCGTCGAGGCGTAGAGGGCGTGCCATAGCCAATAAGTCAGCGCGGCCCGCGTGGAGAGCATGAACAGCGTCGAGGCGACCCGGCCGCGCTCGTAGAACTCGCTGAGCACCGTGACGCGGGCGGCCCGCCACGCGCGGCCGGACTGGCGCGAGTCGCGCGGCCTCGCCCCGTACCCGGCCGGGTCAAGAGTGGCGCTGGTCACGACCGCACCCCGTTTCCGAGCCGCGCCGCTGCGAGTCGCGCCGCCGCGAGCTGCGCTGCGCCGGTTTCCCCCGCTCCGAACTGCACTGCTTCGAGCTGCGCCCGGTCACCGAAGGCGTGGCGCATGATCTCTTCGAGGTCCGCCGTGCCGTTGACGGCGCCGGCATGGGTGCGGCGCAGGGTGTCCAGATTGCCGTCGTAGACGATCCGGCCGCCGTTGATCAGGATCACGCGCTCGGCGAGCCGTTCGACCTCTGTCATGTCGTGCGTGGTGAGCACCACGGTGCGGCCTCGCTGCTCGACCTGGTCGCGCAGGAACTCGCGCACCTGCTCCTTGACCACGACGTCCATGCCGATCGTCGGCTCGTCGAGGTACAGCACCGCCGGGTCGTGGATCAGCGCGGCGGCCAGGTCGCAGCGCACCCGCTGGCCCAGCGAGAGCTGCCGGGCGCGGGTGTCCCAGAAGGCTGACAGCTCCAGGATCCGGTCGAAGGCGGCGACCTGCTCGCGGAAGCGCTGCGGCGGCACGCCGTGGATGTCGGCCAGC
Source organism: Actinocrinis sp. (assembly GCF_035946395.1). Lineage (NCBI taxonomy): Bacteria > Bacillati > Actinomycetota > Actinomycetes > Catenulisporales > Actinospicaceae > Actinocrinis > Actinocrinis sp. The sequence goes on along the minus strand of NZ_DASYZI010000068.1, from coordinate 21,241 downwards.
ACGCCGAGCGAGTCGCGGGCCGGCAGGTCCCACCACAGCTGCGAGCGCTGCCCGAAGACGGCGCCGACCCGCCGGGCGTTGGCGATCCGCTCCCGGTGCGGGACTAGGCCGTTGACCTCGACCCGGCCGCTGCTCGGGGTCAGGATCCCGGTCAGCATCTTGATGGTGGTGGACTTCCCCGCGCCGTTCGGGCCGAGAAAGGCGACCAGCTCACCGGGATCGATCCGGAAGCTGACGTCGGACACCGCCGCCTTCGCCACCCGCTGCGGACGGATCAGGGAGCTGACCGCGGACAGCCGTCCGGTTCTGCGCGCGGTGGTGTGGAAGACCTTGGTCAGGCCCTGCGCCACGATGGTGCCCTCGGTGCCCGGCCGGGGACTGGATGCGGTCCCCCGATTAATATTCATGGTCCCTCCCTATTAGCTGGATCCAGCGTGTCGTCACCCGGGCGGCCCTCGCAGCGAATTTCACTATGTGGACAGCTGTGGTGTCGGCCTGCGGTTCGACCGATCGGGCTTCGATGAGACGTGCACTGTGCGCGTCATGCGATGAGATGCCGCTGTTCATAGGTGCCGTGCCAAGAGGCGCTGATGTTCGGTTGTGTGGTGAATCGACACGACGAATTAACAACTGCACGCATTGTCGGATCATGGGCACGGCGCTAGCGTGACCGGCATGTCACGGGCAGTACCGATGCTTTTACTCAACGCGTTGCTAGATGACTTCTCTCCGGTGCGCCGACCGGGTGGAAGAGGCGGCATTCGCGCTACTAACGCGGCTGCGGCCTACACCTCGCCAGCAGTGGGCCGCCGAGCGGTCGACGCACAGCGGTGGGACGACCGGACAGCCGGTTCACCGGCCGGGCGGCAGGATCTTCCGGTGCTGATCCACGGCACGGCGGCGAAGGCTCTGGCCGGATACCGCTCGGCGTCCGCCGTGTTGCCCGCGGTCGGCATCGACGTCGTGCACGAGCCGGACCTCCACTGTGTCGAGTCGGTGCATCGCGCACTCGCCCAACTGACCGGCCTGCCGCGCACGGTTCCGGTGACCGTGGGCCTGGCCCTGGGGCCGGGCTGGCGGGACGCACTGAGCCTGATCCCGGCGCGCGGCCGCGCCGTGCGCTTCGCCGTGTGCGGCATCGACGCCCCGGACGCCCCGGCGCTGGTCGACGCGATCCGGATGGCGGTCGGCGAGCAGTGCTCGTTCTCCTGGGGCTACGGGACGTGGCGGCCGGTCACCGATCCGTGGACCGCGCACCTGCCGGGAATCCTCAACGTCCTGCTCGCCGCTGCCGCCGCCGTGCACGGCGAGGGCAGCGCGGAGATCGGCGCGCAACTCGCGCGAACAGACCCGGTGGACGTGGTCGACGCGATGTGCGACCTGGACGAGGAAACAGCGCGGCGGGTCAGAGCGCTGTTGGACGGCTTCGCGGTGCCGAGAGTCGCGCCGGTCGTGGACGCTCTCAGCGACCTCGACCTGCTGCCGAAGGAGCGTCAGTACACCGAGACGCTCTGACGAATCGGGCAGACATTACGCGCGGATGCTCAGCGTCCCGCTGAGCCTCTCGTGCAGACCCTGCCGATATGGCCGTCCCCAAAGTACTCCGCCGAGTGCCAGCACGTCGATGACCGGGATGATCGCCAGCAACCAGAACAGGAACGCACGCGCCATTGCGGCCATGCCTGACACGTCGGTGTCGGCGTCCTTGGTTATCACCTGCACGCCGACCAGTCGGCGGCCGGTCGTCTGACCAGAGCGCGGCAGTCGGAACGCTTCGAAGACGATGGCCGTGAGGATCACGACGAGCGCCGCGGCTGACCACAGCGCGATGCCGGTGGCATCCATGCCGAGCGTGCGGTACGTCGTCGTGGCGTTCCGTCTGAGTTGTTCGACGTACGCGTGGTCATGGCGGTGCGCGAGCAGCAACAGCGTGACCGTCGCCGGGGCGCTGAGCGCGACCGCGATGCCGAGGTCGATGATGCGCGCCATGACCCGTGAGCCCGACGAGGCCAGTTCGACCACGCGCACCGCGGGTTCAGCCGCTGTCTCCTCATCCGGATCAAGGTTGCGGTAAAGGCCGGGTATCGCGTCGAACGGCGAGCCGCTGCCGCCCGAGGCCCAGCCGGCACCGTAGGCACCGCGATTCCCGTATGCCGAGGGCACGACCATGTTGGCGATGGACGTCTGAGCGTCCGCGGTTGTTTCCGGTGTTGCCGTCTCCGGGACGGCTTGCTGCTCTGATTGCGGCGTCGGCGCCAGTTGCTGCGTGACGGACTGAACCGGTTGCTGCTCCGGCCGCGGTTGAGGCTCTGGCTGTTGTGGCTGATATGGCTGCTCAGGCTGCTGTAGCTGCACGGGAGCCGGGCGGCTCGTGCCCTCGACCCACTGTGTGCCGTCCCAGTAGCGGATATACCCCGGTATCGACGGATCCGCGTAGTAACCGGCCTCTGGCGCCGTCGTCATGTAGGCGAGATTAGCGGAATCGCACCGCGGCCCCGGGTACGCTCTCGGCGATGAGCGCGTCCATACCCAGATCAGACATGTCCGGATCAGGCATGTCCGAATCAAGCACGGCGCCGCTGACCCGGCGTTGGTCACGCGCGCTCGTCGCCGGGACGGTGCTCGCCGTGCTCGCAGTCGTCGGGGTGCACCTGTCGGCCACCTTCTTCTACAACGCGCCGACCAATCCGGTCTCCCAGCGCTACGCGAAGCAGATCCAGTGGTGGATGGACCCGCTCTTCACCCAGAACTGGCGGCTGTTCGCGCCGAACCCGATCTCGGAGAACGTGCGCGTGCAGGCTCGGGCCAGCCTGGCGCCGGACGGCAACGTCACCGGCTGGATCGACCTGACCGCGCAGGACGAGGCGGCGGTCCACGGCGACCCGGTGCCGGGGCACATCGCCGAGAACGGCCTGCGCAACGCCTGGTTCGAGTGGGCCGGCACGCACGACGACAACGGCGATCCGACCACGGCCAACGGCGACGTCATGCAGCAGTACCTGCTCAATCTCGTGATCGACCGGCTGCGCGGCCAGGTCGGCGGCACGATCAACTCGGTGCAGATCCGCGCGGTCACGACCCTCATCCCCGGGCCCGGCCGCACCGCCGCGCAGACGGCTCCGCAGACGCGGACGCTGAGTTGGTGGACGGTGTGAGCGAGCACGTGAACGGGACGGTGAACGTCGGCCGGCTCACCCGGGCGCTGTGGTGGTGTGCGGATCGGTACGAAACGGTCACCACTCGGCTGATCGCGGCGCGCGGCCTCGCCGTGCTGCGCATCGGCTACGGCTCGCTGTGGGTGCTGTTCCTGCTGCGCGAATGGGGCGAGCGGGACGCGATGTGGGGTCCGGGCGCGGCATGGAGCCCGGCGCTGGAGCGGCAGTACGCGGACGCGACGTCGTGGTCCGGCGTGTTGCGCGCCTGGATGACGGCGGTCGCCGGGTCCACCCCGACCGAGTTCAACCTCTTCTACGTCGGCGCGATCGCGGTGGGCGTCGCATTCACGCTCGGCTGGCGTACGCGCGTCGTCTCGATCCTGTTCGCAGCTATGGTGGTCGCGCTGGAGAACCGTTCGCCGATGCTGACCGACGGCGGCGACAACGTACTGACCCTGATGTCGGTCTATCTCGCGTTCACCGCCTGCGGGGCGCACTGGTCGCTCGACGCGCGCAGGCGGGCGGCGAAGCCCCCGAAGCCGCCGCGGACGGACTGGCGCGGCGAACTGGCCGAGGCGTGGCGGCGGATGCTGACCGTCGCGAGCAACGGTGCGGTGCTCGTGGTCGCCGCGCAGATCTGCGTCATCTACGGCACGGCCGGGTTCCTCAAGGTGCAGGGCTCGATGTGGCAGGACGGCTCCGCGCTGGGGTACGTGCTGCAACTGAACTGGTTCCATCCCTGGCCGGGCCTGTCCGCCTGGCTGGCCGGGCACGCGATCACCATCGCCATCGCCGGCTACATGACCGTGTTCGTGCAGGCAGGTTTCCCGTTCATCGTGTTCGCGCCGAGGCTGAAGTACCCGGCGATCGCAGTGCTCGTGGTCATGCACCTGTCCATCGCGGTGCTGCTCGGCCTGCCGTTCTTCTCCGCGATCATGATCGTCGGCGACGCGGTCTTCCTGCCGGACCGGTTCTGGGCAGCCGCCGCGCAGCGGCTCGCGGGACCGGCTTACGCTCAAAGTGTGCACAGTGCTGCAAGAGACCGTGTCGCAAGAGACGGTGTTGCAAAAGACGGTGTTGCAAAAGACGAGGCTGCGATGGACGGCGTGGCGACGGTTCGGCCGACGCTCGTGTTCGACGGGGACTGCGCATTCTGTACTGCGTCCGTCGACCGGCTCAAGCGATGGTGCCGACCCGCCGTTCGCTTCGTGCCCTGGCAGCGACTCGAACTCGCGGCGCACGGCCTGACCGAAGCGCAGGTCACCAGCGCGGTCCAGTGGCTGGCGGTCGCCGACGACGCGCCGGTCCGCTCCGGCGCCGCGGCAGTGGCCCGCGTCCTGTTGCGTTCGCGCTGGCCCTGGCGGCCGGTCGGCGCGCTGATGCTCGTCCCGCCGCTCTCCTGGCTCGCAGCCCTCGCATACCGGATCGTCGCCGCGAACCGTTATCGGCTGCCCGGTTCGACTCCCGCCTGCGCGCGCCCGGCCGAGAGCCCGACTCCGGACCCGGACGGGAACCTAGCCCAGGGCCTTGGCGACCTCGGCGGCGGCGCGGACGATGCGGGGACCGGTGCGGGCCGGGTCGAGTTCGCCGAACGAGATCACGCCGACTGAGGCCTCGATGCCGGGCACGTCCACCAGCGGGGCCGCGATTCCGTACGCCCCGGACTGCAACTCGCCGTGCGTCACGACGTACGTCGTCACGCCGGAGTCGCGATAGGCCACGATCGCGCGTCCCGCCGCGCCGCGGTCCAGCGCGTGCCGCGAACCGACCCGATAGGCGACGTGGTAATCCGTCCAGGTCGGCTCCACGACCGCGACCGCCAGCGCCTCGGTGCCGTCCACCACCGTCAGATGCGCCGTCGCGCCGACCTCCTCGGCCAGCCGGCGCAGCGGAATCGCCGCCGCGTCGCGCAGCAGCGGCTGCACCCGCCGGGCCAGCGCCAGCACGCCGATGCCCAGCCGCGCCCGGCCGGCCGCGTCCCTCCGGGCCAGGCCGTGCAGTTCCAGCGTGGCCAGCAGCCGGTAGACGATCGTGCGGTTGACCCCGAGCCGGTCGGCCAGTTCCGTGACGGTGAGCCCGGCGGGGGCCTCGGCCAGCTCTTCGAGCGCGCGCAGACCGCGGTCCAGAGTCTGCGAGGTCTCCGGGTGGTGGGTGGTCGTCGTCACATCGCGAGTCTAGGCCGTGTCTTCACGGTGGAGCCGGATCAGGCCGCAGCCCGACAACACGGCGAGCATGCGCGACAGGCGGCGCGACCCCGGCTCCACCGTGAAGACACGGCCTAGGAGCCCGATGAGGATCTTGAGAACGCGCCCGACTCATATCGGTTTGTCCCGATCGATATTTACTGGCAAACCAGGGCGAACCGGGCCGCCGGAGCAAGATCTTCAGTGCACTCCTGGAACTGCTTCACGATGTCCGGCTGGCAGCCCACTTGCGTACCGTGTCGATCCGGTCGCGCAACTGCGCGGCGGACGCCTGCGCGGTGGGCGGGCCGCCGCAGGAGCGTCGCAGATCGGCGTGGATGACGCCGTGCGGAAGGCCGCTCTGGTGATGCCAGGCGCCGACCAGGTGGTTGAGCTCGCGGCGCAGCTCCAGCAGCTGCTGGTGGCTGACGACGGGCCGTTCCTGCGCGGGGATCGCGGCTTCGCCGTCCCCGCCCGGCCGGGCGCGTTGCCGGGAGAGCTGCCGGGCCTGGCGCTTCTGGAGCAGCGCGCGCACGTGTTCGGGTTCGAGCAGTCCCGGGATGCCGAGGTAGTCGGCCTCCTCGGCGCTGCCCACCTGCGCGGCGATGCCGTACTCGCCGCCGTCGAAGAGCACCCGGTCGAAGTTGGCCTCGGACTCCAGCGCCTTGAAGGCGAACTCCTCAAGCGGCGCGGTGTCCTTTGTCGCGTTGGCGTCGGCGAGCAGGTCCTCCTCCTCGCTCCACAGGTCGTCCTCGCCGCGCTTCTTGCGGTCGAGCACGTGGTCGCGTTCGAGTTCGAGCTCATTCGCGAACTGCACCAGCGACGGCACGGACGGCAGGAACACCGAGGCGGTCTCGCCGCGCCGCCGTGCCCGCACGAAGCGGCCCACCGCCTGCGCGAAGAACAGCGGCGTGGAGATCGAGGTCGCGTATACGCCGACCGCCAGCCGCGGTACGTCCACCCCTTCGGAGACCATCCGGACCGCGACCATCCACTTGTCCTCGGACTCGCTGAACGCACCGATCCGCGACGAGGCCTTCGGGTCGTCCGACAACACGACCGTCGCCGATTTACCGGTGATCTCCCGCAGCATCTTCGCGTAGGCGCGCGCGGAGTTGTGGTCCGTGGCGATCACGAGTCCGCCGGCATCGGGCACCGCGCGGCGTACTTCGTCCAGCCGGCGGTCGGCCGCGCGCAGTACCGCGGGCATCCAGTTACCCGCCGGGTCCAGCGCGGTACGCCACGCCTGCGCGACCGCGTCCTGCGTCATCGGGTCTCCGAGGCTGGCGGCCACCTCGTCGCCCGCCTTCGTGCGCCAACGCATCTGCCCCGCGTATGACAGGAAGATGACTGGACGCACGACGCCGTCCGCGAGCGCCCCGCCGTATCCGTACGTGAAGTCGGCGACCGAGCGGCGCACGCCGTCGGCGTCCGGCGCGTACATCACAAAAGGGATGGGCGCCGTGTCCGAGCGGAAGGGCGTGCCGGTCAACGCGAGGCGGCGCGCGGCAGGCTCGAAGGCCTCGGCGATCGCGTCGCCCCAGGACAGTGCGTCGCCCGCGTGGTGGATCTCGTCCAGGATCACCAGTGTCTTGCGGTTCTCGACCCGGCGGCGGTGCAGCATCGGGTGCGCGGCGACTCCCGCGTAAGTCACCGCGATCCCGGTGTAGTCACGCGACGTTCCGCCAGCAGCGCCCGAGTACGTCGGGTCGATCCCTATCCCGACCTTCTTGGCCGCCTCGGACCATTGATGCTTCAGGTGCTCGGTCGGTGCGACGACTGTGACCTGCTGCACGATGTGACGGTCCAACAGTTCCGTCGCGATCCGCAGTGCGAACGTCGTCTTGCCGGCGCCCGGAGTCGCCACGGCGAGGAAGTCACGCGGCTCGCGGCGCACGTATTCGGCGAGCGCCGCCTGCTGCCAGGCGCGCAGCCGCCCCGCGGTGCCCCAGGGGGCGCGGTCGGGATAGGCCGGGGACAGATGAGACGCGGCGGACGTGCTCAGTGTTCTGCCCCCTATGTGTCTGCGGGATAACTACCGTACCCGGACCCGCGGGGCGATCAGCCAACCGACCGCGCCGACGGCGATGAACATGCCATACATCAACGCGAACACCGGCCCGTCCGCGTGCGCCGAGGAATGCAGCGCATGGTAGACGGCCCCGGCGACAGCGACCGAGAGCGTGCTGGTCAGCCCGTCCGCGACCTGCAACGACGCCGCGTTGGCCCCCTGGTCGCCCGGCGCGGACAGCTCCAGCGTCAGCACGCTGACGTTCGGGAAGACGAAGCCCATGCCGAAGGCGGCGAAGAACATCGCCGCCGCCGCGGTCCACGCCGGGACGTGTGGGCTGATCGCGGCGATGGCGCCGAACAGCGCGACCGTGGTCACCCCGGAGCCGAAACGCACCATCCCGGCCTGTGAAAGTCGCGCGCGCAGCCATGGCCGGTTGATCAGCCAGGCCGCGAAAGCCCAGCTCAGCGCCGCGCCGGTGAGCGAGAGCCCCGCCGTGGTCACGCTCAGCCCGCGCACCTGAACCAGCATCAGCGGGATGAAGGACTCGATGCCGAAGTACGCGCCGGCCATCAGACCCCGCATCGCGACGACGGTCGGCAGCCCGCGCCCGGCCCGGAAGATCCCGTGCGGCAGCAGCTTCGGCACGCTCGGTATCAGCAGCACCAAGGCCAGCGGCACGAGCAGCGCGCCGACCCAGTCGATCCGCTGGCCGCCGAACTGGAACAGCCCGGCGCCGAGCGCGGTCGTCGCGGCGGCGACGCGTACCGTGCGCAGCCGAGTGGCGTCGTCCGCCGTCTGCCGCTTGGGCTCGAACGCCGGCAGTGCGGCCAGCGGCCGGGTGAGCACGAGCAGCGGGAGCGGGATGAGCGCGGCCACGCCGAGGAAGACCCAGCGCCAGGAAACCTGCTCGGTCAGCACGCCCGAGATGAACGGGCCGATGATCGCGGGCAGCACCCAGCAACTCGCCATCACCGAGAACACCTTGGCGTGCAGCCGGTCCGGGTATGCGCGCCCGACGAGCACGTACAACGAGACGATGACCATCCCGGCGCCGAAGCCCTGAACCGCCCGGCCGATCACGAACTGCGCCATGCTCGTCGACGTGCCTGCGGCGATGAGCCCGGCGCCGAACAGGCCGGTCCCGGTCAGAAAGGGCAGCCGGGGTCCGTGCGCGTCGGCCCGCTGGCCGGCCAGCACCATGCCCAGCAGACTGAGCGTCAGAAACGCGCTGAACGCGAGCGAGTAGAACGGCAGCCCGCGCAAGTCGGCGACCGCCACGGGCATCGCGGTGCTCACGGCCATCGCCTCGAACGCGGTCAGCAGGATCGAACTGACGATCCCGATCGTGACCGCGGAGTGCTTGCGGGAGAACAGCCCATCGTCGAGCGCGGCGTTTTCGGCAGCAGCAGATTCAGCAGCGGTAGATCCGACAGTCTCGACGAGGGTGCTCATCGGACCAGTCTACGTTACAGGTGCAACCCATTTATGCCTATTACCGCTGGCCGTGACCTGACGGGTCATCACCCGGCACAGCGTTACCTCGATACCGCGTCACCTCTTCGATACCGCGTCACCTCTTCGGGCCGGATTCCCAGGCTCGGATCGGGATCGAGGTACGGTGCGTGCCGAGCGCGTCGCGTGCCGCACAAGCCAGCGCCGCAGCAGCCGTCGCGTGCGCGATCCGGCCGACCGGCTGATAGCCGAGCGGCAGCGGCGCCGAGAAGCCGCGCCGCCGCAGCGCCGTCGTCTCCAGGTCGCCGATCGACGACTGGAGCGGCGGCAGCACGTCCACCTCGGGCAGGTCCAGCGCGGTCGGCAGCTGTGCGCAGGCCAGCGCCCCGGCTGTGGCGCGCGCCGCCGGGGCCTCGTCGGCGAAGACGGCGGTGGCCGCCGAGATGACGCCCGCCGCGATCGCCGCCTCGATCCGGCCAGGCACCAGTGCCCGGCCGGCGTCGTGTGCCGCGGTGACCCGCACCGGCCGGATCAGGCCGAGCTCCGTGTCGGCGTCGACCACGGCGCGGTGCACCGCGAACGCCACGTGCGCCTGACCCTTCTCGGGCACGAACACGCCGGGCTGCGCCGGGCCTGAGCCGCGCACCCGGAACTCGCCGTCGGCGAGATACACCGCCGCGCCACGCAGTGCCGCGCGGTACACGTCGTCCAGCGGCCGGGACAGCATGCCGTCGTAGCTGACCACACGGTCGCCGCGCACCTCCAGCAACTCGGGCGATACGGCGAACTCCGCGGCCACCGCCGCCAGCGCCTGCGCCCGCACTCCGCGCGCGGCCCGCTGCACCGCCATGCCGTGCAGCCACGCGGCCCGCCCCGAGGCGAGCGGCGTCGCGGGCAGCGCGCCGGGGGCGGTCGGGCGGCGCACCAGGACCCGCTGCACGCCGAGCACCTCGCGCACGATCTTGCGCAGCAGCGCGTGCTGCCCGCCGCCGGTCTCCACCATGGCCGTGCTCACGTGTGCGATCGGCCCGTGCACGTCGGAGGTCAGCGCGACCTGCGCGGTGGCCAGCTCCTCCGGCAGACCCGGCGGCACCAGGTCGATCATGGCCAGCGCGATGCCGACGCCGCGCCGCAGCCGGGTCATCTCGCCGGTGCGCCCGACGGTGCCGGGGAACTCGCGCACGTCGGGGCCGGGCGGGAACGGCGGGACCGGCGCGTCCAGGACGGCCGTGACCAGTTCCGGCAGCATGTCCGCAGCCACCACCTTGCGGCCGTCCGGCAGCCGGTCCCCGGTGCGCATCAGGTTCTTGACCCGTACTTCGAGCCCGGACACGCCGAGCGCTGCGGCGACCGCGTCCATCTGCGCCTCGGCGACTACGGCCGCCAGCGCCGCGCCGCCGCCCGGCCACGGCGCCAGCGGCGGATTGTGCGTGCGCACGACCCAGCCCTGCACCTGCACCTTCGGCACCCGGTACGGCCCGGCGGCCAAGCGACAGTACTCGTCGAGCAGCGCCTCAGCAGCCGCGGGCTCCGCACCGCCGTCGATCACCAACTCGACGCGGACCTCACGCAGCGTTCCGTCGCTGTCGACGACGTGGATCGCGTGCACGCGCGCCGCAGGCTCCGCGGTCCCGGCGGGCCAGTGCCCGACGCTGCTGTCCACCGCCTTGATCGGCCGGCCGGTGCGTGCGGCCAGCAGCGCCGCGGCGACCCGCAGGTCCGCGTCGTCCGCGATGGCGCCGCCGGTGAACGGCGCGGGCACGAGGCGGATCTGGGACTCCGGCCGGCCGAGTGCGGCGGCGAGCGCGCGGCGGTCGCGCCGCGGGTCCACGGTGAGCGTGTGGATCTCGACTCCGTCGCCGTGCGGGACGGCGAACACGGTGCCCGGACCGGCCGGCCAATCCGCCGGTCGAGCGAATTCGTAGCCGTGGATGACGGAAACCGTCTTCGCCGGCACCTCGGACTCCGGCTCGGGCCGCGGTACGTGCAACGCCGCGGCGCGCCGAGTGGACGGCGCCTTCTTGCGCAGCGCCTCGACCGACTCCCGCGCGGCTTCGCGCGCGGTGGTGAAGAAGCGGTGCGCCGCGATGTTGCCGTCCGAGTGGATCGGCGCGGCGTTGAACGCCTGGCGCGGATCGGTCAGCGGCTCCTCGGGCTGGTAGTCGATGACGACGGCGTTCAGCGCGGCGCGGGCGATCGCCGGATGCTCGGCCGCCGCGATGGCGACGCACTGGCCGAGATAGTCGATCTCGCCGACGCCGAGTTCCTCGCCGGCCAGCACCGCGTGCACTCCGGGCAGCGCCTTGGCCGCGGAGCTGTCGCAGCCCACGATGGTCGCGCGCGCGTGCGGGCTGCGGGTCATCGCGGCCCACAGCATCCCGGGGACGCCCAGGTCGCTGGCGTACGGATAGCGTCCGGTCGCCTTCGCCGCCGGAACCACCTTGCCGATGCCGTCACCCGACACCGGGCTCGGCTCGTTGAGATTGGGTCCGTACTCGGCGAGTTCCGTCTCGACCGGTTGCGCCGCGGAGCCCGGCGGTTCGGGCAGCTGCTCGCCGATCAGGAAGCCGGGCAGCGATGTGGGTGTGTTCACGCGGGGATACCGGTCTGCTCATCCGCGCGCGAACCCGGCCGGGCAGGCCGCGTCTGTACCGGAACATGCGGCCGAGCACGCGCGGCCTTCCGCACGGCGTCGTCCGCGGCGGCGATGAAGCGCTCCGGCGGCAGGCACCGGCAGCGATGCCCGCTCAGCGCCTCACGGATCGCCGCCGCGCTGGGCTTGGCGTTCCTGGTCAGCAGCGCCCGCAGCTCCATGCCGATCCCGGGCAGGCAGAAACCGCACCCGGCGCCGCAGTGCACCGCGAGCGCGGTCGCGACCGCGTCCGGTTGCGGTACCGCGTGCACCTCCGGGGTCTCGATCACCCGCCCCGCCGCGGTCACCGCCGGGACCAGGCACGCGGTGGTCGGCTGACCGTCCACCAGCACCGTGCACGAACCGCACTCGCCCTCGCCGCAGCCGTCCTTCACCGCGGTGAAGCCGAGCCGCTCGCGCAGCACGAACAGCAGGTTCTCGCCGATCCAGGCGTCCTTGACCGGCTGTGGCGTCCCGTTGACGGCGAGCTCGTAACTGGCGGTCGCCCAGCCCGCCGACTGCGTCGGCTCACTCACGGCTGCGTCGGCTCGCTCACGGTCTGGCTCCCGGCTTGGGTCGAGAAGGCATCTTGGGGATCTTTGACACCGAAGCAGCAGAAGTGCCGGCGGTGGGGGGCGTTCCCGGTTCCGCTGTCCTCGGCTGTGGCACGCCGGGTACCGGCGGCTGCGGTGGCAGGCCGCGTTCCGCGCGTTCGACCAGAGCCCGGTTCCGGACGAACTCCGCGCGCTTCTGGTACTCGGCGACCTGCTCCAGCCAGCCGGCGGGGGGCAGCGCCCGTACCAGCGCGCGCCGCGCGCAGATCTCGGCGGCGTGCTGACGATACTCCTCCGGGACCGCCGCCGTGGTCCAGCCGGCCGCGCCGGCCGAGCCCGGGACCATGAGCCCCTCGGCGATCAGCTTGGCGAACCTGGGATAGGTCTGCGGGTCCGGGATCGAGCCGTCGTTCCAGTCCACGTGCTCGGCCAGCCACTGACCCGCGTGGTCCACCCGCACCGCGGCCGGGGAGAACCCGCCGATCGAGCAGGTCACCGACCGGTTGGTCAGATCCGCGGCGAGCGCGAAGGTGACCAGTGGACGCGAGGCCCCGCCCCGGGTGCCCACCTTCATGAAACCCTGTGGCCCGCCGCTGACCGGCACCCGCAGCGCGGTCAGCAGTTCGCCGGGCCGCAGGTCGACACCGCCGTCGCGCGCGTACAACTCCGCCACCTGCACCTGCCGCCAGCCCTCCGGCGAGCAGCAGACGGCCACGGCGTTGAGCGCCATGAGCACGGTCAGCAGGTCGCGGCCGGGCGTGGGGGCGGTCGCGCCGCCGGACCGCTTTCCGGACAGCAGGTTGCCGCCGAGCGTCGCGCGGCTGCGCAGGCCCGGCGCGCCGACCGACCGCGCGGCCTGGGCGAGCGCGGGCAGCACGCCGCGCACGTCGTTGTGCATGAGGTCCGAGCAGGTGGTCGCCGCGCCGAGGACGGCCTCCTGGTCGGTGAACCAGACCCCGCGCAGCTCGTCGATCCGGTCGATCGCGATCAGGCCGGCCGGGTACAGCACCCCGGAGTTGACCAGGGCCATCACCTCGGTGCCCCCGGCGACCAGGGTCGCGTCAGGGCGCGCCGCCATGGCGTCGAGCGCTTCGCGCACCGATCCGGGGAACGCGACCGCCCCGTCGGCGGTCACGGCCCCCGGTGCCATGGCGGCTACTTCTCACCGCCGACGGAGGAGTCCTCTTCGTCGTGGAAGAACTCGGGGTCCTCGAAGATCTCTTTGCAGGTCGGGCAGATCGGGAAGCGGCTGGGATCGCGGCTGGGCACCCAGATCTTGCCGCACAGCGCGGTCACCGGAGTGCCGAGCACCATGGCCTCGGTGATCTTCTCCTTCTCCGCGTAGTGGGAGAAGCGCTCGTGATCGCCGTTGTCGGTGCTGACCTCGATGCGCTCCTCGGTGATCGTGGCGGTCCCGCCCGAGAGCGTGTCTGCTGCCGTACTCATGATGCGAGTCTACGAGTGGACCCGCCCTGCTGGGGAGTTGTTCACGATACGGGGTATCAGAATCGACGAGATCCGCGTTCGATTCGTCGTTCGATTAACCATTCGACCGCGGATTCAGCGCGGTGCGCCCTCTCAGTTCATCGCCGGATCCTCGGGGAAGGTCGACAGCAGCGCCAGTTCGCCGCGCTGGCGGCGCAGCACCGCGCGCCACGTGCGGTCCGGGTCGAGGGTGAACGCGTCGCCCGGCGCCGGGTCGACCACGTACCAGGCGCCCTGGGCCAGCTCCCGCTCCAACTGCCCGGAGCTCCAGCCCGCGTAACCGGCGTACACCCGGAAGGCCGATATCTCCGCGGCCAGCACCTCCGGCGGGATGTCGAGGTCGACCAGCCCGATGTCGCCGTGCACCCGCCGCCAGCCCAGCGGCTCCCCGGCTCCGGGCCGCGGCACCGAACGCAGCTCGGCGAGTCCGAGCGCCGAGTCCAGGGCCACCGGCCCGCCCTGGAACACCATGGGCATCGGCTCGGCCAGCTCGCTCCACGCGGGGAGCACCTCACGCACCGGGACCGCCGTCGGCCGGTTGACCACCACGCCCAGCGTGCCGTCGCCGTCGTGGTCCAGGACGAGGACCACGGTGCGGTCGAAGTTCGGATCAACCAGCAGTGGTGTGGCGACCAGCAGCCGCCCGGTCAACGCGACCTCGGTCATGGAGCCATCTTCTCAGGTGGATCATCCCTCGGGAGTGTTGCTGGCAGTTAGAGATTAGCCGGGGAGCCGGCCGAAACGCGGTATCGGCGCGACGCGGTCATCCGGGCTCTTCGAACTTGGCCGTGGCCTGTGGTCGGCGCCACAGGGTCGTCCGCCGCTGTGCATCGACCGACCCTGCGCCGCCCCCGCCCCCGCTCAAATTCGAAGAGGAGAGCATCAGCGACATTTCCCGGACGTGCCCGCCCCCCGCCCCCGCGCCCGCCCCGTTCCCGTGTTCGATCCCTGCCCGCCCCGCTCCGGCGCGCTTGTTCGATCCGCCCGGCGCGGTGTTGCGTGCCGGTACCGCGACTCTGGCAGACTGGGCGCTTGTTCCGCCCCGAGTTCCGAACGGCCGCACCGGAGAACGCCGGAAAGCAGAAAGCAGGACGGGTCGGGATTCCAGGCCGAGGCGCCCCCTCCCCCCGGACAGACGCAGCCCCCGGGCCGACGCAGACACGGAGCCATGAACAGCGCACCAGCCACCGCCCTTCCCCGTCCCACCGCAGCGGCCGACCGTGCCGCGACGATCCGTCCGGACCGGATCCACATCACCGGCGGGACCCCACTGACCGGCGAGGTCACCGCGCGTGGGGCGAAGAACCTCGTGCCCAAGGCCATGGTCGCGGCGCTGCTCGGCAGCAGCCCGAGTACGCTGCGCAGCGTCCCCCAGATCAGCGACGTGCGGATCGTGACCGGCCTGCTGGAGGCGCACGGCGTCACGGTGCGCACCGGGGAGAGCCGCGACGAGCTCATCCTCGACCCCACCTCGGTGGAGAGCGCCGACCACGCCGAAATCGCCGCGCACGCCGGGGAGAGCCGGATCCCGATCCTGCTGTGCGGACCGCTGCTGCACCGCAACGGCCGCGCCTTCATCCCGGACCTCGGCGGCTGCCGGATCGGCGACCGGCCGATCAACTTCCACCTCGACGCCCTGCGCGCGTTCGGCGCGGTGGTCGAGAAGCGGTCCGACGGCCTGCACCTGCACGCTCCGCAGCGGCTGCGCGGCACGAAGATAACGCTCCCGTACCCGAGTGTCGGCTCGACCGAGCAGGTGCTGCTGACCGCGGTGCTCGCGGAGGGCGTCACCGAACTGCGCAACGCGGCCACCGAGCCGGAGATCATGGACCTGATCGCGGTCCTTCAGAAGATGGGCGCGATCATCTCGGTACTGGACAACCGGGTGATCCACATCACCGGCGTGGACCGCCTTGAGGGTTACACGCACCGCGCGCTGCCCGACCGGCTTGAGGCGGCGTCCTGGGCGTGCGCGGCGCTGGCCACCGGCGGTGACATCCTGGTGCGCGGCGCGCACCAAGGCTCGATGATGACCTTTTTGAACGTGTTCCGTCGGGTCGGCGGCGCGTTCGAGGTCGACGACAGCCCGCTTAACGCCGGCATCCGGTTCTGGCACCCGGGAGGCCCGCTCAAGGCGCTGGCGCTGGAGACCGACGTGCACCCGGGCTTCCAGACCGACTGGCAGCAGCCGCTCGTGGTGGCGCTGACTCAGGCGCAGGGCCTGTCGATCGTGCACGAGACCGTGTACGAGAAGCGGCTCGGCTTCACCAGCGCCCTGATCTCGATGGGCGCGCAGGTGCAGCTGTACCGGGAGTGCCTGGGCGGCACGCCGTGCCGGTTCGGTCAGCGCAACTTCATGCACTCGGCGGTGATCTCCGGCCCGAGCAAGCTGCACGCGGCCGAACTGGAGATCCCCGACCTGCGCGCCGGATTCTCGTACCTCATCGCCGCCCTGGCCGCGCAAGGCACGTCCACAGTCCACGGCATCTCGCTCATCAACCGCGGTTACGAGGATTTCGACGAGAAGCTCAACGCCCTAGGCGCTCGCTTCGAGTTCGGCGAGATGACCGTTCAGTAGTCACCAGCAACTGCCGACCCTCCAGCTGACAACTGCTGACAACTGCCCAGCAGAGCGCCATCCAGCAGCGTGCCGTCCAGCAGAGCACCGCCCCCTGTCCAGCACAGAACCCAGTAACGCGCACACGCACCACCCCCCGTGCCCTATGCCCGCTATCCTTGGTTCGACAGTCATCGACCATCGTTCCATCCGGAGGCGTGTCATGAGCGCGATCGTCGTCACCAGGACCGGCGGCCCGGAAGTCCTCGAATACGTGGACGACGCTCCGGCTCTTGAGCCAGGCCCCGGCCGACTCCTGGTGAAGGTCGCAGCGGCAGGCGTCAACTTCGTCGACATCTACCACCGCAGCGGCGCGTACAGGAAGCCGCTGCCCTTCACGCCCGGCGGCGAGTTCGCGGGCACGGTCGAGGCGGTCGGCGAGGGCGTGAGCGGCGTCGCGGTCGGCGACCGGGTCGCGTCGGTGGACAGCCTCTCCGGCGCCTATGCGCAGTTCACCTTGGTCAGCGCGGACCGTGTCGTCCACGTCCCGGAGGCGGTCCCGCTGGAGACCGCAGCCGCAGCGCTGCTCCAGGGCCTGACGGCGCATTACCTGACGGCCTCGACCTGGCCGATCCAGAAGGGCGACACGGCCCTCGTGCACGCCGCCGCCGGCGGAATGGGCCTGCTACTCACTCAGCTGGTCAAGGCGCGCGGCGGCCGAGTCATCGGCACGGTCTCGACGCCCGAGAAGGAGGCCCTGGCCCGCTCGGCCGGCGCCGACGAGGTGATCCGCTACACCGAGGTCGACGACCTTGCCGCAGCAGTCAAGCAGCTGACCGAGAACGGCCGCGGCGTGGACGTGGTCTACGACGGCGTCGGCAAAACCACCTTCGACGCATCGCTGGCGTCACTGCGCCCCCGCGGCCTCATGGCCCTCTACGGCGCGGCCAGCGGACCGGTCCCGGAGTTCGACCCGCAGCGCCTCCAAGCCGGCGGCTCGCTCTTCCTGACCCGCCCGACGCTGGGCAACTACATCGCCACGCCGGAGGACTTCGCCTGGCGCACCGGCGAACTGCTCGCCGCAGTCTCCTCAAGCACGCTCACCATCACCGTCGGCGCACGCTACCCCCTAGCCGACGCCGCCGCAGCCCACGCCGCTCTACAGTCCCGCGCCACCACCGGCAAGGTCCTGCTGATCCCCTAATCCCCTTCCCCTAAACGGTCGCCCCGCGCCCCGTCATCACCCGCTGGCCCTCGTCTGATCCCACTAATCAGCCTTTGTTCAGCCTTTGTCCGATCACCCACCGGTCAGCGCTTGCCCGTCCCTCCCGCCCCCAGCAACCTGTCCCCAGCAACCCGCCCCATGCCCGGAAATCCGTGTCCGTCAGTCCGCGCCCAACGAACCCGCGCGCCGTCCTCCCGTGCCCAGCCGAGCCTCAGCTCCTCAGCCCAGCTGTCGAGCCTAGCCGTCGAGCCCAGCTGTCGAGCCCAGCTGTCGAGCCCAGCACTACCGCCTATTTCCTCTATTTCTTCCCGTCTACCACTTCGCGCACCGCGGCGGCGACCGCCGGGGCAACGTCCGGGTTGAACACCGACGGCACCACGAAGTTCGCGTTCAGTTCGTCTTCCTTCACCACGTCGGCCAGCGCGCGCGCCGCGGCGAGCAGCATCGTCTGCGAGACCTTGTGGCCGCGCGCGTCGAGCAGCCCACGGAACACTCCGGGGAACGCGAGCACGTTGTTGATCTGGTTCGGGAAGTCGCTGCGTCCGGTCGCGACCACCGCGGCGTGCTCCCGCGCCGCCGTCGGGTCCACTTCCGGGTCCGGATTGGCCAGCGCGAAGACGATCGCGTCCGGCGCCATCGTGGCGATGTCGTCGCCGGTCAGGATGTTGGACGCGGACACGCCGATGAACACGTCCGCTCCGACAAGTGCCTCGCGCAGCGTCCCGGTGTACCCGCCGGGGTTGGTGTTCTCGGCCACCCAGCGTAGGTCTGAGCCGGGTCCGCCGAGGTCGTCCCGCCCCGCGTGCACGACCCCGAGATAGTCGGCGACCGTGATGTCCTTCGCCCCGGCTTCGAGTAGCAGCCGCAGGATCGCCGTCCCTGCGGCGCCCGCGCCCGAGCCGACGATCCGTACCTCGCCGATGCCCTTGCCGACCACCCGCAGCGCATTGGTCAGTGCGGCCAGCACCACGATCGCGGTGCCGTGCTGGTCGTCGTGGAAGACCGGGATGTCCAGCTGCTCGCGCAGCCGCCGCTCGATCTCGAAGCAGCGTGGCGCGGAGATGTCCTCCAGGTTGATCCCGGCGAATCCGGGGGCGATCGCCTTCACCGTCCGGATGATCTCCTCGGTGTCCTGAGTGTCCAAGCAGATCGGCCAGGCGTCGATCCCGCCGAATCGCTTGAAGAGAGCGGCCTTGCCCTCCATGACCGGCAGCGCGGCCTGCGGTCCTATGTTCCCCAGGCCCAGCACCGCCGATCCGTCGGTCACCACGGCGATGGCGTTGCGCTTGATCGTCAGTCGGCGCGCATCCTCCGGGTTCTCGGCGATGGCCATACACACGCGGGCCACGCCAGGTGTGTACGCCATCGACAGATCGTCGCGGTTGCGCAGCGGCACCTTCGACTGCATCTCGATCTTCCCGCCGAGGTGCAGCAGGAACGTGCGGTCCGAAACCTTGCCGACCTCGATCCCGTCGATCCCGCCGAGCGCCTCGGTGATCTGCGTCGCGTGCTCCCCGCTGGACGCCGCGATCGTGACGTCGATCCGCAGCCGCTCGTTCCCCGATCCCGACACGTCGAGCGCGGTCAATGCGCCCCCGGCGTCCTCGACCACCCTGGTGAGCTGAGAGACCGCGTTGCCCTTTGCGGGCGCCTCAAGCCGCACCGTGATCGAATACGAGACGCTGGGCTGCGCAGTCATCGCGTGTTGCCTTTCTCGAAAGCCATTGCCATGCGCTGCCCATGCTCCCATGCAGTGTCGGCGAGCCTCCGGCGGTTTCCGGCGCGCACCATGTGATTCCACTCTCACGCGGCGCCGGTCGCTGCGTGCTCTGCTGCGTGGTCGGCTCGTGGACGGTGTCGTGGAGAGTGTGGAGAGTGGTGCCACTGTGCCGTGGACAGCACAGCGCCGAGGGCAGTGCAGCGTCGTGGACAGCGTCGAGCTGCGGCTGGGAAGCTTGGCCGATGCTCGTCCAGCCCACGTTCCCGATGACCGAGCTAAAGACCGCGCGGCTCCTACTGCGTGCCCATGGCGAGCAGGACGTCGAGCCCACGGTCGCCATGTTCAACGACGAACTGGCCAAGCGCTGGCTCTCCGCGCCCCAGCCGTACACCCTCGAAGAGGGCCGCCGCTGGTGCACCGACTCCGCACACCTGTTGCGTGCCATGGGCGACGGGATCCACTGGGCGATCACCGACGCCGCCACTGGTCGCTACCTCGGCGGCGTCGGTGTGAAGGACACCGACTGGCTCCGCCGCAGCACCGAAATCGGCTACGCCATAGGCCCCTGGGCCCGCGGCTGCGGCTACGCCGCCGAAGCCACCCGCGCAGCCGCGGAGTGGATCTTGCGCGACCAGAACTTCAACCGGGTGGAGCTCTTCGCCGCAACTGGCAACCGCGCCTCGCGACGCGTCGCCGAGAAAGCCGGATTCATCCACGAAGGCGTTGCCCGCAACTCCGGCTTCACCCACTCCGGCCAGCAGGACATGGTGATGTTCTCGCTCGTCCCCGCGGATCTCACGCCCTGAGATTCATGCTGGGATTCATGCGTCGCGAGATCTCCGCTGCGACGAATCTCGTCGGTGTCCTACGATGAGGCGTCGCGCGAGTGGCGGAATGGCAGACGCGCTGGTCTTAGGAACCAGTGCCCTGATAAGGCGTGCGGGTTCGAGTCCCGCCTCGCGCACTGTTGGTCACGATATGGGGACCTTTCGTCGGCAGTAGGTAGTGGTTATCGCATGGCAATTGGGGCAAAGCAGCCGTAGATTGTCTGGCCGGTTGTCATGCCAGTCGCCGTTGATGTGGTCGACTTCGAGCGTCAGCGGCTTTCCTCGCCATTGCCCGCCGACGCCACAATCTCCGCAGCGCTCGGCGACACCGATCCCCAGCAAGGCGCGGCGGAGGCGTTCACCACCGATACGTGCGGCTCCGGCTGGTTGGTGACGCAGGAGCGTGCTGCGCGTCGTCAGCCTGGACGGTCGAGAGTCGGGCTTGCGCCAAGCTACTCGGACGAAATGGCTCGTATCGATCTCGTAAGCGTCGAGCGCGCGGCGTGTTCTGCGGATGTTGCTGTTCGTCTCCTCAAGTCCCAGCGTGCGTATGACGCCGATGAGGCTCGTGCAACGCTCGGCGGCGTGGCGCAACTCCTCGCGGTTGAGAGCGAGCCGCTGATGACCGAGTCGGCTCGCATCCAAACTGTGGGTTGTGAGTTGTCGCGCCAGGTACTTGCGGGTGCGGCTTGTGACGGGGAGCTTGAGGCGGCGAGCGAGGTCAGCCATGCTCCGGGCCTGAGCGAAGGCCGACGCCAACTCGATCTTGCCAAGCTCCCTCAAGGGCGGAGGTTCAGGACGGTGGGCAGTGAAGTGCGAAGCGTCGATACCCAGAACTTTGATGCGCCGCGTGATGTGCGCGTGGGTCCCTCCCGTGCGCGGCACCTCAAGTCGATCGAGCACCTCCCGCATGTTCGTTGACGTCGCGACAGCCGCGGCGAGGGCTTCCCTGGTGTAGCGGCTGGGGCGAGTGGCGGTGGCCATGGTGGACTCCTCGAATGGATGGTCGATGTTCGTGGGTTGTCGCTACGAACATTTGAACCATATGTCACGGGAAGTGTCGAATGGCGCGCTATTTGATCTATGTCGCTCAATAGGGAGAAATTGCTGTGATTCTCGGGCGTGTTGGGGTGAAACGTGCTAGGGCCCGCCGGTGTGGCGGGCCCTAGCGGTGAACGGGGTGGGGCGGATCGTCAGGTTGTCAGACGGTGCTGACGACCTGCTGGTATTCGAGGCGCGGGTTGCGGGGGAACCAGGCGTTCTCACCGGGCTTGCCGATGTTGACTACGACGAGGCTCTTGTAGCCGGACTCGGCGAAGAACTCCTTGTCGATGCCTTCGGCGTCGAAGCCGGTCATCGGGCCGGCGGACAGGCCTGCGGCGCGCACGCCGAGGATGAAGTAGCCGACCTGGAGCAGCGCGTTGAGCTTTGCGGCGT
>NZ_DASYZI010000067.1:0-17930 GCF_035946395.1 Actinocrinis sp. | reverse complement strand
GGGTGGTAGCCGAGGGTGTCGATGGCGGCCTGGACCCGCACCCGGGTCTCCTCCGAGATCGAGCGCTTACGCGACAGCACGTAGGACACCGTGGACGGCGACACCCCCGCCAACCGCGCCACCTCCGCAATCGTCACCATGGCGGGATGTTAACGCCCCGGTGTCAGATCCGGTGTCGGGTCCAGGGCGGTCAGATCCAGGACGGCAGCCACATGTGGTTCGCCCAATCCGAATATGGGATGGTCTCGCCGGTGTAAATCGGATAGAAGTACGCGAACAGGGCGACTACGCCGACCACGATCGTCCCGGACACCGCCGCGCCCCACACCCGCCGGGCCGGCGCCGCGTCGGCACGCCCGAGGATCGCACCGATCGCCATCGTCGCGCCGAGCACCATGAACGGCAGGAAGACGACCGCGTAGAACGAGAAGATGGTGCGCTGCGCGTACCACAGCCACGGTCCGACCCCGGCCAGGAGGCCGACCAGGATCGCTCCCGCGCGCCAGTCCTTGCGGGCGAACCGGCGCCAGAGCAGGAACAGGATCGCGGCGGTCGCGAACCACCACAGCAGCGGGTTGCCCAGCGCCAGCACCTCGGCCGAGCAGCTGCCCATCGACGGCGTACAGCCCTGCGAGCCGGTCTTCGGCGCCTCGTAGTAGAAGGCCACGGGGCGCCCCATGACGAACCAGGACCAGGGGTTCGACTGGTACGGGTGCGGCGACTGGAGGTTGGCGTTGAAGCCGTACTGCTGGTCGATGTAGTTCCACAGCGAGCGCAGCGGATTGGTCCAGGTCGGCCAGAAGTTGGAGGGGTGCGCCTCGGCCCAGTACCGGTTGTAGCCGCCGCCGTTGCTCGTGTCGAAGAACCAGCCTGCGTACGAAGCGATGAACGTGAGGACGGCGGTGACAGGCAGCGCCAGGAACGCCCAAGGCACATCGCGGATGAGTGTGGCGACCGAGGGCCTGCGCAGACCGACCGCGCGGCGCGCGCCACGGTCCCACATCACGGTCAACACCGCGAACGCGGCCACGAAGAAGACGCCGTTCCACTTGGTGGCGGTGGCCAGGCCCAGCGAGACCCCGGCGATCCAGCGCCACGGCCGCACGCCCAGCTTCGGACCGCGCTCGCCGATCGGCAGCAGTTCCGTGCCGCGTTCCTCGCGCCAGGCGGCGAACTTGGCACGCGTTTTGTCCCGGTCCACCAGCAGGGCCGCGAAGCCGCCGAGCATGAAGAACATCTGGATGCCGTCGAGCAGCGCGGTGCGCGCCATCACGAACGCGAGGCCGTCGAAGGCGAACAGGATTCCGGCGACGGCGCCGAGCAGCGTGGAGCGGAACATCCGGCGGGCGACCCGGGCGATGATGTAGATGGCCAGGGTGCCGAGCGCGGCCTCCATCAGCCGCCAGCCGACCGGGTTGAGACCCCAGACCTTCTCCCCCGCACCGATCACCCATTTGCCGAATGGCGGGTGCGCGACGAACTCGGGGCCGGCGGAGAACTTGGCGGCCCCGTTGTGGCCGTACGTGCCCGGGCCGACCAGCGCCGGGTTGGCGATCGACGAGCCGTCCTGCCAGTTGTGCTCCCAGCCGTAGACCCACATCGACCAGCCGTCTTTGGTGTAGTACGTCTCATCGAAGATCACCGAGTTGGGCCACACCAGGTTCCAGAACCGCAGCACCCCGCCGACCGCCGCGATGATCAGCGGCAGGATCCAGCCGGCGCCGGGGAAGAACTCGGGGTAGAACGGCGGTACCAGCCGCTCGCGCAGCGGCGGACGCGGCTCGGGCCGTGGGTCATCGTTCGGCCGGTACCAGACCCGGCCGCGTTCCACGATGCCGCGGGCCCGGCGGCGCAACGGGGCGTCGAAGAGCGCCGCTTCGGCGTCCGCGCCGTCCACGTCGTCCTGCGTCGCCGCCTCCGACTCCGCCGCGGTCTCGACCGTGGCGGCATGGTTCCCGTTCTGCGGCGACGCGTCGCCGAATCCCCCGGCCGCCGGTTCCGGCAAGGCCGGCGTCTCGGCCGCGTTCTCGCTCTGCAGGTCGCTGGTCACGCGGGCCATGGTACGGAGTGGTCCGGGCAACGCGCAGCAGGGGACGATGAAATAGTGAAACACGACGGTCGATTCGCACCCCGCCCACCCCAGAAGGACGCGCGCGACGCGCAGGACGGCCCCGGTTCCCGCGCGGGTTCCGGAGTCCTGGTCCTCGCTGGCACGCCGATCGGCGACCCGGCGGACGCTCCACCGCGGTTGGCTGCTGAGCTGGCCGGCGCGGACGTCATCGCGGCCGAGGACACCCGGCGGCTGCGGCGACTTGCGCAGGAACTCGGGGTGACGCCGTCCGGGCGGGTCGTGTCGTACTTCGAGGCGAACGAGCGCATGCGTACGCCTGAGCTGGTCACACAGTTGCTGGATGGCGCACGGGTACTGCTGGTCACGGATGCCGGGATGCCCTCAGTCTCCGATCCCGGCTATCGGCTGGTCACGGCTGCGGTCGCGGCGGGTGTGCAGGTCACCGCGGTGCCGGGGCCGTCGGCGGTGCTCACCGCGCTGGCACTCTCGGGGCTGCCGGTGGACCGCTTCTGCTTCGAGGGCTTTCTGCCGCGCAAGGCCGGTGAGCGAACGCGCACGTTGACCGCGAACGCCGCCGAGCCACGCACGATGGTTTACTTCGAGGCTCCGCACCGGCTCGGTGAAACTCTCACGGCGATGGCCCAGGTGTTCGGGGCGGATCGAGCGGCGGCGGTGTGCCGCGAACTGACCAAAACATATGAAGAGATCAAACGGGGCACGCTCGCGGACCTCGCGGCGTGGGCGGCGGACGGGGTGCGCGGGGAGATCACCGTCGTGGTCGCCGGGGCGGAGCCGAAGCGACTCGGCGAGGACGCGGCGCCGCAGGAGCTGGCGGCGTTGGTGGCCAAGCGCGAGGCGGCCGGTGAGCACCGCAAAGCGGCGATCGCGGCGGTGGCGGCCGAGACCGGGCTGTCGAAGCGGATCGTTTTCGACGCTGTGGTACTGGCCAAGGGGGAAGCTGAGGCAGAGGCGGAGGCTTAAGGACGAAGTCTCCCGCCACGGGTCGTGTGACGCCGGGTTATACGGGAAGTTCAGGAAGCTGTGGCGTTGGCTAACGCTCAGGGACGAAGCAGGGCGAAAACCGTTCCTGAGCGGACGAACGGTCCCAGTAGGATTCGTCACATGGCTTCTGGCAGCGACGCCCCCGGCTCTGGGGACAAGACCTTCTACGTCACCACGCCGATCTATTACGTCAACGACGCGCCGCACATCGGGCACGCGTACACGACGACGGCCGGTGACGTCCTGACGCGTTGGCATCGCCAGCGTGGTGAGTCCGTCTGGTTTCTCACCGGTACCGACGAGCACGGGCAGAAGGTCATGCGCTCGGCCGAGGCCAATGGCGCGACGCCGCAGGAGTGGACCGATCGGCTGGTCGAGTCCGCGTGGAAGCCCGCTCTCGGCGCGATCGACGCGGCCAACGACGACTTCATCCGCACCACGGAGAAGCGGCACACCGAGCGCGTTCAGGAGTTCTGGCAGCGCCTTTACGACGCCGGCGAGGTGTACAAGGGCTCGTACGACGGCCTGTATTGCGTGCACTGCGAGGAGTACAAGCTGCCGGGCGAGGTCCTCGACGGCGAGGGCGAGTACGCGGGCGAGAAGGTGTGCGCCATTCATCGCAGGCCGGTCGAGCACATCTCGGAGGAGAACTACTTCTTCCGTATGTCGAAGTACAGCGAGCGACTGCTGGCGCACTACGAAGCGCATCCCGAGTTCGTGCAGCCGGCCACGGCGCGCAACGAGGTCGTCTCGTTCGTGAAGCAGGGCTTGCAGGACCTCTCGATCTCGCGGTCGTCATTCGACTGGGGCATCCCGATCCCATGGGACGAGAAGCACGTGCTTTACGTGTGGATCGACGCGTTGCTCAACTACGCGACCGCAGTCGGCCTTGACGCACCGTCGGCCGAGGATCAGGCGAAGTTCAAGCGCACCTGGCCGGCGGACGTGCACCTCGTCGGCAAGGACATCCTGCGCTTCCACGCGGTGATCTGGCCGGCGATGCTGCTGGCCGCCGGGCTCCCGCTGCCGAAGACGGTGTTCGGGCACGGGTGGCTGCTGGTCGGCGGCGAGAAGATGTCGAAGTCACGGCTGACCGGCATCGCCCCGCACCAGATCACCGACCACTTCGGCTCGGACGCGTTCCGGTACTACTTCATGCGGGCGATCCCGTTCGGTCAGGACGGCTCGTTCTCCTGGGAGGACATGGCCGCGCGCTACACCTCGGAACTGGCCAACGACTACGGCAACCTCGCCTCGCGTGTCGCCGCGATGGTCGGCCGGTACTTCGACGGGGTACTGCCGCAGGCCGCCGACCACGGCCCGGCCGAGCAAGCCGTCGTGGACGCGTTGGCGGCGGCGGTGACGGCGGCGGACGAGAAGGTGTCCGCGCTGGATTTCCAGGGCGGCATCAGCGCCGTGTTCGACTTCATCAAGCTGGTCAACGGCTACCTCACCGAGCAGGAGCCGTGGAAGGTGGCCAAGGGGACGGACGCGGCGGCTCAGGCCCGTCTCGCCACGATCCTCTACACGGCGGCCGAGTCGCTGCGCGCCGTGGCCGTGCTGCTGAACCCGGTGATGCCGAAGTCGTCGGCAGCGCTCTGGGAGTCGCTGGGCGCGCAGGCCTCGCTCGGCGCGCTGGCCGAGCAGCGGGTGCAGGACGCGGGCCGCTGGGGTCAACTGCCCGCCGGTTCGATCGTCACCAAGGGCGCAGTGCTGTTCCCGAGGCTGGAAGAGGCAGTCACAGCGTGAGTCACGGGCACGGCATGCGTCACGGACGCGGTGTGTTTTACAGACACAGCGTGAGTCACGGGCACAGCGTGAGTCGGCACCCGTGAGCGGCAAGCAGAGTGGCAAACGGGATCGGGGGCAGGACGCGACGCCGCCGCCCGCGCCCGACGCATTGCCGACGCCGGTAGCGGACAGCCACACGCATCTCGACATGCAGGACCGCACGGTCGAGGAGTCGTTGCGGCTGTCCGTCTCGGTGAACGTCACGACGCTGATCCAGGTCGGTTGCGACGTGGCATCCTCCGAATGGGCGACACAGACGGCTGCGACCCACCCGGAGATTCATGCCACTGTCGCACTCCACCCGAACGAGGGACCACGTTTGGTCCTCGGCGATGTGGACGGCTGGAGTCGGCAACACCGGGCGCCGGGCGGATCGGCCGCGTTGGAGGCCGCACTCGCCCGGATCGACGAGTTGGCCGCGCTGCCTCACGTCGTCGGGGTGGGTGAGACCGGTTTGGACTACTACCGCACCGGGCCGGAGGGTGTCGCGGCGCAGCAAGAGTCCTTCCGTCGGCACATCGAGATGGCCAAGCGACACGGTAAGGCACTGGTGATCCACGACCGCGACGCTCACGAAGACGTGTTGCGGATCCTGGAAGAGGAGGGCGCGCCCGAGCGCGTGGTCTTCCACTGCTACTCCGGGGATGCGGCGATGGCGAAGATCTGCGCCGACCGCGGCTACGTCATGTCCTTCGCCGGACCGGTCACGTTCAAGGCGAACGAGCCGCTGCGCGAGGCGCTGCGCATCGCCCCGCTCGACCTGGTCCTGGTCGAGACGGACGCGCCGTTCCTGACACCACTGCCGTATCGCGGCCGCCCGAACGCGCCGTATCTGATCCCGCTCACGGTCCGATCGATGGCCGAGACGCGCGGGATGGACGTCGAGGAGCTGTGCGCGGCGATCGGCGCGAACACCCGCCGCGTATTCACGCTCGGTCAATAGGCTGAGTCTCAAAGTACTGCTACACGATCGTAACCATTTTCGATGACCCGTTCGCACTAGGCCGAACCGGGCAAACACGTGAGCAACGCCACATTCACCCCTTAAGAATTCAGTTGAAAACCGGACATTCCATGGCTAGCAAATAGGACTAACTGGACATCAGATTCGCCCGGGGGACCAGAACGGGCTATGGCGACCATGAGCGGCAGTGGAATAGAGTCCTTTGCTCGGCAACCGGATCGGACTTTCCAGCGCCTGCTTTCCGGGGCGCGTCGGACACCGTGACCGGAATCTGCGAAGTCTGGAGTGTAGTGAGCGGATCACGCTCGACCCGGGACACGGGTGGCGGCGGCCCGATTCAAGGCGCGTCCGCCTGGCCGTCGTCCTTCACCGGTCCCGCGCGGTATTCGCCCCCGTTCAACAGCGACGCGACCGAGGACCCGTCCGCATACGGCGAGGCTTACGCGCCGTACGCCGGTGCGGGATCGGACTACGTGGACCCGTACGCCGCGGAGGCGTACGCCGACCCGTATGCCACAGAGTCGTACAGCACCGAGCCGTATGGCGCTGAGGCGTACGCCCCCGAGTCATACGGAGCAGAGACTTACAGCGCCGAGCCATACGCCGCCGCGCCCTACGAGGGCGACCCGTACGGTTACGCAGCGGCGGACTACGCGAAGCCCGAGTTCGCCTCATCCGCGTACCTCGACGAGAGCTACCCGGCGCACGAGTTCGAGAACTTCAACTCCACGGGATACGCCAACGCTCCGGGGTACGACGTCGACGTCGCCGAGACGCCGCCAGTCGAGCCGCCGGCCATACCCGGTCAGCGCGAGCCGGAGAGCCCGCGTGGACGCGCCGCGCAGCGCCATCCCGCCCCTCGCCGCAAGGTCGGCTGGGCCGGGCGGACGGTGCAGGGTGTCGTGCTCGCCTCGCTGCTCGGCGGCGTGACCGTGTACGTGGCCTTCGAGAAGACCGTCAACGTCTCGGTGGACGGGTCGGTGCGGCAGATTCACTCGTTCGCCAGCACCGTCGGGGCGGCTCTGGCCTCGGACGACATCACCACCGGCAGCCACGACCTGGTCAGCCCGGTCACGAGTACGACGCTCGCGGACAACTCGACGATCACCGTCAAGTACGGCAGACCGGTGAACATCACCGTGAACGGCACGGCGGAGCACGCCTGGGTCCACTCGCCGACCGTCGGCGCGGCGCTCCAGGAACTCGGCGTCCGGATACAGGGCGCGCGCTTCATGTCGGTGAACGCGGACACCCCGATCGGCCGTTCCGGCGCCGCCTTCTCGGTCTTCACGCTGCGGCACGTCACCTTCCTGGTCGACGGTAAGACGGACCAGCTCGACACGACTGACGCGACCGTGCAGCAGGCACTGAACGACGCCGGGATAGCGATGCACAACCAGGACACGGCGTCCGTTCCCATGAACGCCATACCGACCGACGGTGAAACGATCTCGATCATGCGTATCACCGGAACCACCGAGGTGAAGCAGGTCTCGATCCCCTACACCGTCACCAAGGAGAGCGACCCGAGCAGCTACCTGGGCTCGACGACGGTCGTAACCTCCGGTCAGGACGGCGTGGCGCAGGTGACCTACGCGCTACAGATCATCAACGGCGTGAAGCAGTCGCCGAAGGAGATCTCCCGGACCGTCATCAAGCAGCCGGTGGCCGAGGTGGACAAGGTCGGCGCCAAGGCGCTGCCCACCAACGTCTCCTCGCTGAACTGGGCGGCACTGGCCCAGTGCGAGTCCGGCGGCAACCCTCAGTCGGTCGACGCCAGCGGCACGTACTACGGTCTCTACCAGTTCTCGGTCTCCACCTGGGACTCGCTGGGCGGCAGCGGCCTGCCCTCGCAGGCCTCAGCTGCGGAGCAGACCTCGCTGGCCGAGTTGCTATACCAGCGCGACGGCGCGGGACAATGGCCCGTGTGCGGCCACAACCTGTTCAGTTGAGCGACGGTGGGGCCGAGCAGCGGCCGGCTCGGACCGAGCCCGCGCTGCTCGGCCCGACCGAACAGTCGGCATTACTCGGCCCCGCCGAACAGTCGGCATTACTCGGCCCCGCCGAACAGCCGACACTGCTCGGCTCCGCCGAGGTGGGCGCGCTCGCCGAACGGCTGGGAGTGCGCCCGACCAAGCAGCTCGGCCAGAACTTCGTCATCGACCCGAACACCATCCGGCGCATCGTGCGCGCCGCCGAGGTGCGGCCCGACGACGTCGTGGTCGAGGTCGGTCCCGGCCTCGGCTCGCTGACGCTGGGGCTGCTCGGCGCGGCACGCCGGGTGGTCGCGGTCGAGCTCGATCTGGTGCTGGCGGCTGCGCTGCCTGAGACGATCGCCGAGCGGGTTTCCGACGCCGAGTCCGCGCAACGCTTCGCGATCGTGCACGCGGATGCGCTGCGTATCACCGAACTACCCGGCCCGCCGCCGACCGCGTTGGTGGCCAACCTGCCATACAACGTGGCCGTGCCGGTGCTGCTGCACATGCTCGAACAGTTCCCGTCGCTGGAACGTGTATTGGTCATGGTGCAGGCGGAGGTCGCGGACCGGTTGGCCGCCGAGCCCGGGGGGCGCGTCTACGGAGTGCCGAGCGTGAAGGCGCGCTGGTATGCCTCAGTGCGCCGGGCCGGTTCGATCGGCCGGACGGTTTTCTGGCCGGCGCCGCACGTCGACTCCGGGCTCGTCGCGCTCGAACGCAGGGAACCGCCGACGACGGGCGCGAGTCGCAAGGAGGTGTTCGCAGTCGTGGACGCCGCCTTTGCGCAGCGCCGCAAGACCCTGCGCGCCGCGCTGGCCGGCTGGGCGGGCTCGGCGGCGCGGGCCGAGGAAATCCTGCGCCGCGCCGGGGTGGATCCGGGCGCGCGCGGCGAAGCGCTGGCCGTCGACCAGTACGCTGCGATTGCCGATGCCGCGAGCGCCGACGCGCCGGACCTTGGGAAGAGCTGAGTGACGTGACCGCGCTGGAAGACTGGGATGACGGACCGTTCCGGCCCGAAGCGGTCACCGTCCGGGTTCCCGCGAAGATCAACCTGTCGCTCTCGGTCGGCCCGCTGCGGCCCGACGGCTACCACGAACTGGTGACCGTCTTCCACGCGGTCTCGCTCTACGACGAGGTGATCGCGCGGGCGGCGCGCGGCCTGTCGCTGACGGTCGATCCGCTGCGCCGTGACTCGGACGTGTCCGGCGTGCCCGAGGACGAGCGGAACCTGGCCTGGCAGGCGGCGCTACTGCTCGCGGAGCACGCGCGAGTGGAGCCGGACGTGCGGCTGACCATCCGCAAGGACATCCCGGTGGCCGGCGGCATGGCAGGCGGCTCGGCGGACGCGGCGGCGACGCTGGTGGCCTGCGACCGGCTGTGGGGCACCGGGCTGCCGCGTGACGAACTGCACGAGTTGGCCGCGCGGCTGGGCAGCGACGTGCCGTTCGCCCTGCACGGCGGCACCGCGATCGGCACCGGACGCGGCGAGCACATCTCGCCGGTGCTCGCGGCGGCGGGCCTCCAGTGGGTCATCGCGGTGCTGGACGCCGGCCTGTCCACGCCGAAGGTGTTCGAAACCTGCGACATGCAGCGCCGCCGCGACAGCCTGCCGATCCCGGAACCGGACGTGCATCCGGACCTGATGACGACGCTGCGCTCCGGTGACGCGGAACGGATCGGCGCGGCGCTCTACAACGACCTACAGCCGGCGGCGATCGAGCTGCTGCCCGAGATCGGCGAGCTGTTGGAGACGGGCCGCGCGGCCGGGGCGGCCGGGGCGCTCGTGTCGGGCTCCGGCCCGACCACGGTCTTCCTGGTGGACGGCCCGGTCAGCGCGGGCGAGGTGGAGGAGCGGCTGCGGACCAGCGGCCTGTGCCGCACGGTGCGCCGCGCTCGCGGCCCGGTCTCCGGCACGCAGGTCTCGAACGTGAGGTAGGCCTACTTCTTGGGCGCCTGGCTGAAGCGCAGCAGGTTGCCCGCCGGGTCGCGGAAGGCGCAGTCGCGCACGCCGTACGGCTGGTCGGCCGGCTCGTCGACGATGTCGGCCCCCGAGGCCTTGACCCGCTCGAAAAGGGCATCGACGTCGTCCGTCGCGAAGATGACGCCGCGCAGCAGCCCCTTGGCCTGAAGCTCGACGAGGGCCTGGCGGTCGGCCGGTGAGGCGTTCGGGTCCACGCCGGGCGGTTCGAGGACGACGCTCACCTCGGGCTGCCCGCCGGAGCCGACAGTGACCCAGCGCATCCCTTCGTACTTGACGTCGTTGCGCACTTCGAGGCCGAGCACGTCGTGGTAGAAGGCGAGCGCCTTGTCGTGGTCGTCCACGCAGATGAAGCAGGTCGAGAGCTTGAGGTTCAGCGGGTTCATCATGCCTCCACGCTACGGCCGGATCGCCGGGTCTTCAGGGTTCCGGGCCGGGCGCCGCCTGATCGGGCGTGTCACGATCCTGGCGTAGCAGGCCGGGATCCCCGCGCTCTCGTCGTGGTCGCGAGCCCGGTACGAGCTCGGGCTCTCCCCGACCAGCTCGGTGAATCGCGTGCTGAACGTGCCCAAGGAGGTACAGCCGACCGCGAAGCAGACCTCGGTGACCGAGAGGTCGCCGCGGCGCAGCAACGCCTTGGCCCGCTCGATCCGCCGGGTCATGAGGTAGCTGTACGGCGTCTCGCCGAACGCGGCGCGGAAACTGCGGGAGAAGTGGCCGGGGGACATCAGCGCCGTGCGCGCCAACGCGGGCACGTCAAGAGGCTGCGCGTACTCGCGATCCATCTGGTCGCGGGCCTTGCGCAGCCGGACGAGGTCCTCCAGCATCACCCGAACAGCATCCCACGCAGCGCCGACAACCGCTGCGACAAGTAGGACGACTACGGGGAATTAGAGGTAATAGCGGGTCAACGTCTCGGCGACCGCCGCCGGTTTCTCCGCCCCCAGGATCTCGACGACCACCTTCGCGCTCAGCTGGACCGCGTTGACGTCAGGCACCTCGTCGAACGTCATAAGCGTCATCACCCCGCGTACCGACGAGCCGACGCGTACCGGATTGATGAAACGCACCCGGTTGAGACCGTAGTTGATCCCCATACGCACGCCGTCGACGCGATAGATCTGTGCGGCCAGCATCGGCAGCAGCGAGAGCGTCAGGAAGCCGTGCGCGATGGTGGACCCGAACGGTCCATCCTTGGCCCGCTCCTCGTCCACGTGGATCCACTGGTGGTCGCCGGTCGCCTCGGCGAACCCGGCGATCCGATCCTGCCCGATCGCCAGCCAGTCGCTCGCGCCGAGCTCGGTGCCGACCGCCCCGGCCAGCTCCTGCACGCTGGCGAAGACCCTCACCGGTCCGCCCCGCCGTTGACGTGGATCGTCTGGCCGGAGACGAACGAGGACTCGTCGGCGGCGAGGAATGCGACCACCGCGGCGATGTCCTCAGGCGTGCCGACCCGGCGTACCGGGGTCGCCTCGGCGGAGGCCTTCTGGAAGTCCTCCGGCGCGAAGCCGACCCGCTTGGCGGTCGCGTCGGTCATCGCGGTGGCGATGTAGCCGGGCGCGACGGCGTTGACGTTGACGCCGAACGGGCCGAGCTCGATCGCCAGCGTCGATGTCAGGCCCATGATCCCCGCCTTGGACGCGGCGTAGTTGGCCTGGCCGCGGTTGCCCCGGGCGGAGCGGGACGAGAGCGAGACGATCTTTCCGTACTTCTGCGCGACGAAGTGCTTCTGGCACTCGCGGGACATCAGGAAGGCGCTGCGCAGATTGACCGTGACGACCGTGTCCCAGTCCTCGTCGGTCATCTTGAACAGCAGGTTGTCCCGAGTGATCCCGGCGTTGTTGACCAGGATGTCCACGTGCCCGAACTCGCCGGCCACGGCCGCCACGGCGGCCTGCACGTCAGCGGTCTTCGACACGTCCGCGCCGACCGCGATCGCGGCGCCGCCGGCCTTGACGATCTCGTCGGCGGTGCCCTGCGCCCGCTCGGCCGTCAGGTCGATCACGCCGACCTGCGCGCCTTCGTCCGCCAGCCGCCGCGCGATCGCGGCGCCGATGCCCTGCGCCGCGCCGGTGACGATGGCCACCCTGCCGTCGAACCGCCCCATCGCGAACTCCTTCGTTCCCTGTTGCTATCAGTAGTCTCTGTTGCTGTCAGTAATCAGTCATACCGTCAGTCATACCGCTTCGAGCAGGACCGCGGCACCCTGGCCGACGCCGACGCACATCGTGGCCAGGCCGGTGCGCAGGCCGTCGCGGCGCATCCGGTGCACGAGCGTGGTCACGATCCGCGCGCCCGAGCAGCCGAGCGGATGGCCGAGCGCGATGGCTCCGCCGTCCGGGTTGACGATGCCCGGCTCGATGCGCAGCCCGTCGATCACCGCCAGCGACTGCGCGGCGAAGGCCTCGTTCAGCTCGACGCTCTCCACGTCGGCGAGCTTCCACCCGGCGCGGGTCAGCACCTTCTCGGTGGCCGGGATCGGGCCGACGCCCATGACGTCCGGATGCACTCCGGCCGCGGCGCCGGCGACGTAGCGGGCCAGCGGCTCGACGCCGAGTTCGGCCAGCCCGAGCTCGGAGGCGAGTACGAGCCCTGCGGCGCCGTCGTTGAGCGGCGAGGAGTTGCCCGCGGTGACGCTGCCGCCCTTGCGGAACGCCGGCGCCAGCGCGGCCAGCTTCGCCAGGCTCGTATCGGCCCTGATTCCCTCGTCGGCCTCGACGACGGTGCCGTCCGGCGCGGTGACCGGGACGAGCTCCTCCCCGAACCGGCCCGCGTCGCGCGCGGCGGCGGCGTTGCGGTGGCTGCGCAAGGCGAACTCGTCCTGCCGCTCGCGCCCGATCCCGTACCGGGCCGCGACCTCCTCGGCGGTCTCGCCCATCGACAGCAGGCCGTGCAGCTCGCCCATCAGAGGATTGACGAGCCGCCAGCCCAGCCTGGTGTCGACCAGGTCCATCCGGTGCGGCAACGCGTCGTCGGGCCGGGGCATCACGAACGGCGCGCGGCTCATCGACTCGGAACCGCCGGCCAGCACGATGTCCGCCTCGCCGGACGCGATCGTGCGCGCGGCCGTGGTGAAGGCTTCGAGCCCTGACGCGCACAGCCGGTTGACCGTCGCGCCGGGCACCGAATCGGGCAGCCCGGACAGCAGCACGGCCATGCGTGCCACGTTCCGGTTGTCCTCGCCCGCCTGGTTCGCGGCGCCCCAGTAGACGTCGTCGATCCGGGCCGGGTCGAGCGCGGGCAGCCGGGAGATCAGATCCCTGATGACGATGGCGGCGAGGTCGTCCGGACGCACCGGGGCGAGCGCGCCGCGCAGCTTCCCGATCGCCGTCCGCCTGGCCGCCGCCACGTAAACGGTGTTCATGGTCCGACCGCGTTCATCGATCAATCGTGTTCATCGTCGTCTCCTCGCACATCACACGATGGCGTTGATCCCGGTGTGCGCCCGCCCGATCAGCAACTTCTGCACCTGGCTGGTCCCCTCGTACAAAGTCATGACCCTGG
Organism: Actinocrinis sp.; assembly: GCF_035946395.1. NCBI lineage: Bacteria > Bacillati > Actinomycetota > Actinomycetes > Catenulisporales > Actinospicaceae > Actinocrinis > Actinocrinis sp. Next base: position 4,644 of record NZ_DASYZI010000067.1, on the reverse strand, counting down.
CATCGCGCACGAGCTTGCTGACCGGGTACTCGTCGATGTACCCGTACCCGCCGAAGACCTGGAGCGCGTTGTTCGCTGCGCGTATCGCGGCCTCGCTCGCGAACAACTTCGCCATCGACGACTCGCGGGCGAACGGCTGCCCGCGGTCGATGAGGTCTGCGACCCGCCACACCAGCAGCCGCGCGGCGTCCACGTCGACGGCGATGTCCGAGATCAACTCCTGGACGAGCTGACGATGCGCGATCGACTTGCCGAACTGGACGCGCTCGGTGGCGTGCCGTACCGCGTGCCGCAGCGCCGCCTCGGCGATGCCGACGCATCCGGCCGCGACCGACATGCGGCCCTTGGCCAGTGCGGACATCGCGACCGTGAATCCCTTGCCCTGCGGCCCGAGCCGCGCCGAGTCGGGGACGCGCACGCCGTCGAAGACCAGTTCAGCGGTCGGCTGCCCGCGCAACCCGAGCTTGCCGTGAATCTCCCGGCGCGTGACACCCGCCGACGCGAGCGGCACGAGGAACGCCGTGATTCCCCGGTGTCCCGGCTCGCCGCTGCGCGCGAAGACCAGGCCGACATCGGCCCACGTGCCGTTCGTGATGAACATCTTCGAGCCCGTAATCAGCCAGTCGCCGCCGTCACGCACGGCCTTCGCGGCGAGGTTCGCAGCGTCGGAGCCGGTATCCGGCTCGGTCAGTGCGAAGCAGCCGAGTGCGTCGCCGGAGCACAGCCGGGGCAGCCACTCGCGCCTCTGCTCCTCGGTGCCGTACTGGTTGATCGCCTTCGCGACCAGCCCGAGCGAGACCGAGACGATGCCGCGCACCGCGGAGTCGCCGCGTCCGAGTTCCTCAAGCGCGAGTACGTACGCGAAGTGGTCGCCGCCGGAGCCGCCGTACTGCTCCGGCACGGTCAGCCCGAGCAGCCCGAGCGCACCGAGCCGCTTGACGATGCCGCGGTCCACGGACTCGGCGCGGTCCCAGTCCGCGGCGTGCGGCACGATCTCGCGGTCGGTGAAGTCCGCGGCCAGCCGCCGCAGTGCCGCGTGCTCCTCGCCGAGCGCGAGATCCATGGCCGCTTCTCTCGGAATGCGTCGGTATCCGTGGTCCGGGTCGCCCTAAAACTTGCACTGCTAGTTTTGATGGACTGTAACCTACCGGACGGCAGAGCCGGAAGAGCGAGGTGCATCACACGGATGCCGAGGCCCAGATCCCCGCTGCTCAGCCGGGAGCGGATCGTGTCCGCCGCTCTCGCCCTCATCGACGCCGAGGGCCTGTCGGCGCTGTCCACCCGGCGGCTGGCCGCCGAACTCGGGGTGAGCGGCCCCTCGCTGTACAACCATTTCGCCACCAAGGACGAGTTGCTCGAAGCGGTGGCGGACGCGGTGATCGCACACGTGGACATCGCGCCGTTGGGAGCGCGGCCCTGGCCTGAAGCCCTCCGGACATGGGCCGTGTCCTACCGCGAGACGCTGGCCGCGCATCCCCACCTGGTCCCGGTCACCGCGCACGGCCCCGGCCGCCGCCCGCACGCGCTGCGCATGGCCGACGCCGTGTACGGCACGCTGGTCGACGCGGGCTGGCCGCCGCGTGAGGCCACCCGAATAGGAGCTCTGATGCGCTACTTCGTGGTCGGCGCGGCGACGGCGTCGTTCGCCGCAGGGTTCGTCGACGATCCCGCGCTGTACGCGTCCGACTACCCGCATCTGTCCGACGCGCACCGTTTGCAGGCGCACCGCAGCGAGATCGACCAGGAGGCCTTCGAGACCGGCCTAGACGCTCTCATCGCAGGGCTCGAACTACGCTTCCAGCCCCAGCCGCACGTCACCCCGCAGCGGAGGCAGCCCACAGGTTGACGCCGGACTCGACCGCGTGCTTGTCGATCCGGGCGAGTTCGTCATCCGTGAACTCCAGCCGATCGAGCGCGCCGAGACTGTCGTCGAGCTGCGCGACACTGCTCGCGCCGATCAGCACCGAGGTCACCCGCGCGTCGCGCAGCGCCCACGCCAGCGCAGTCTGCGCCAGCGACTGCCCGCGTTCGACGGCGATCGCATTCAGGGCACGGACGTGGTCGAGGTTGCGCTCGCTCAGCATGTCAGCGGACAGCGACGAGTCCCGGGACGCCCGGGAGCCGGCCGGAACGCCGCCGAGATACCTGCCGGTGAGCACGCCCTGCGCGAGCGGAGAGAACGCGATGCAGCCCACGCCGAGATCGCCGAGCACGTCCAGCAGCTCGTTCTCGATCCACCTGTTGAGCATCGAGTACGAGGGCTGATGGATCAGCAGCGGTGTCCCCAGCGCGGCGAGCACGGCCGCCGCCTCGCGGGTGCGTCGCGGGCTGTACGAGGAGATGCCCGCGTACAGCGCCTTTCCGGCGCGTACCGCCGCGTCCAGCGCGCCCATCGTCTCCTCCAGCGGCGTGTCCGGATCGTACCGGTGGCTGTAGAAGACGTCGACGTAGTCCAGGCCCATCCGGGTGAGCGACTGGTCGAGGCTGGCCAGCAGGTACTTGCGTGAGCCGCCACCCTGACCGTACGGGCCGGGCCACATGTCGTAGCCAGCCTTCGTCGAGATGATCAGCTCGTCCCGGTACGGCCGGAAGTCCTGCGCGAACAGCGTGCCGAAGTTGCGCTCGGCGCTGCCGTAGGGCGGCCCGTAGTTGTTGGCCAGGTCGAAGTGGGTCACGCCGCGGTCGAAGGCCCGGCGCAGGATCGCGCGCTGCGTCTCCAACGGCTGCGCGTCGCCGAAGTTGTGCCACAACCCGAGCGAGACCGCCGGCAGGTCCAGCCCCGAACGCCCGGTGCGACGGAAGACCGCGGAGTCGTACCGCTCCGAAGCGGCGATGTAACCCATGCTGGCTCTCCTCAGGCGTCCCGACTACCGGTGAACTGCGTACCCGCGCCTCCCACCCTCACGCCGCATCCATTAATCCGTCAAATAGAAGAAGTAGATACTTCTGATCGCCCCTGGCACTCAATCTCCGGAACATCCACAGCTTCCGAACCCTCCGCATGCCGCGAACCCTCCGCATCCCGCGGATCCCGCAACTCCAGCAGATCCACGGGCAGGTCACGCGGCGCCTGCCCACCGATGAACGCCACCCGGGCAGACAGCGCGAGGCTGGTCAGGCCCGCGACGACCATGGCCGGCAACTGAGCCGTTCCTGCCGCCTGTGCGATCACCAGGGCCGAGCCGAGCGGGGTCTTGGTGAGGGCGACATTGCAGGCGACCATCATGCACACCGCGAGCGCCGGTGCGAGCGTGTTGTGCCCGGCAGCGGCCTCGGCGGCGCGGCCGAGACAGTAGCCGACCAGGAACATCGGGATGATGATGCCGCCGCGCCAGCGTCCCGCCAGGGTGACTGTGGCGCTGAGCAGATGGCCGAGGGCCGTCATCACGAGGAACGCCGCGGTGACCGTAGTGTCCTGCACGAGGCCGGCGATCTGCGCGTCCCCATAAGTCAGACCGCTAGGTATCGCAACCCCCAGCACGGCGAGGACAGCGCCCGCCGCCAGCGGCCGGGCCCAGCCAGGCAGCTTGGCCGCCAGCCAGCGGCAGACCTCGAGCAGGAAGCCGAACACGTGGCCCACACCGGCCCCGGCCACACCGGCGGCCAGCCCGACGGCGAGGTCGGCGGGCCGTACGCTCGGCGCGCCGTGCGCGATCGGCCAGAGCGGCCCGAGATCGTGCCCGGTCAGCAGCGTGTAGACGCCGTAGCTTGACAGCGAGCCGACGCACGCGGGCAGCAGCGCCTCGTAGTACTCCAGGCCCCTGCGATGCAGGATCTCAAGCGCGAAGATCGCGGCGCCGAGCGGGGCAGCGAGCAGCACGGTCAACCCGGCGGCCATCCCAGTGACCGATAATATGCGCAGCTCAGCACGGTAGACGCGCAAGCGTCGCCCGAGCCACGCGCCAAGAGTCGCGGTCGTCTGCATCAACGGCGGCTCGGGCCCTATGCCACCACCCGCGGCGATACTCAGAAGCGAGACCGGTACGAGCGAGGACAACTCGCGCAACGTCGCGGGACCGCCCTCGCCGTGCACACTGTCGATCAGCATGCCGGTCTCGCCAGGATCCCCGAGCACGCCGAGCAGCATGCTGATTACGCACCCCGTGACCAGGAACACCGCCGCGTGCACCAGAGCGCCGCGATAGCCGTGATAGCTGCCCGGCCACATCCAGCGTTCCGCAAACGCAAGCGTCCCGAGATACGCAGCGCTGGTCAGCCCACCGACAGTACCGGCCAGCGCGCTCATCCACAGAATGCGTGTACGGACTTCCGCACCGCCGCCGATACGCAGCATCGTCCCCGAACCGCCTTCCGCCCTCCAACCGGCTGCGTCGGTGCTCGCAGCAACAGTAGGAGAGCGGCAGCGCGTCTCACCCCTTCGTACGTGCCGAGTCCGAGTTCGACCCCAAGTTCAAGCCCAAGTTCAAGCTCGCGCCTCGGCTCATCGGCCCGTGCGCCGCCTCATCGCATCGTGCGCGCGCGGATGGTCAGTGCGGTGCCGATCCCGAGAAAAGCCGTACCGAGCAGCAGCGCAATACCCCATCCGCCGCCAGTGCTCGCAAGCGTGCCCTGCCCCGGCCCCACCGCAGCCGCCGAACTCTCAACTGCGGTCGGGCTCGGATGAACGGGAGTCACGCTGGGCGT
>NZ_DASYZI010000066.1:0-1586 GCF_035946395.1 Actinocrinis sp. | reverse complement strand
CGGCTTCAGCAGGACCACGCCCGCCGCGTCCTCGCCCTGCACGGTGTGCGGGATCGTGCCCGCGATCCTGGGCACCCGGAAGAAGCCCTTCTTGGCCGCCTCGACGCCCTTGGCGATCGCCGCGGGCACCTCCTTGGCCTTCCCGTACCCGACGCCGACCAGGCCGTTGCCGTCGCCGACGACCACGAGCGCGGTGAAGCTGAACCGCCGTCCGCCCTGGACCACCTTGGCCACGCGGTTGATGGTGACCACGCGCTCCAGGTACGTGGTGCCCCTGTCGGCCGCGCCGCCGCGACGGTCGTCTCGGCGGTCGCGCCGTTCGCCGCCGCCTCCTCCTGCGCTGCGCCGCGATGATGGTGGCATTAGCTAATCCCCTTCTTACTGTTCATGATGGCGCTCACAGTGCCCACTGGTTCGCTCGCTCACAGGGCCAGCCCCTTTTCGCGGGCGCTGTCCGCGAGCGCGGCCATCCGGCCGTGGTAGGCATTCCCGGCGCGGTCGAAGACCGCCGCGGTGATGCCGGCCTTCGATGCGCGCTCGGCGAGCAAGCCGCCGACCAGCTTCGCCTTGGCCGTCTTGTCACCGGCCGCCTCGCGGACCGACGCTTCAAGCGTCGACGCGGACACCAGCGTGCCGCCGACCGCGTCGTCCACGAGCTGCGCGAACATGTGCCGGGACGAGCGCGTGACCACCAGCCGGGGACGCGCCGCGCTCCCGGTGACCTTCTTCCTTACCCGGAGGTGGCGACGCGCGCGCGCCGAGACGCGCGCCGCGGTGCGGCCGGTGATGCGGCCGTGCGCCCGGGTCCTGGTGCCAGACATCTGCTACTTCCCAGCCTTCCCGACCTTGCGGCGGATCTGCTCGCCCTGGTACCGCACGCCCTTGCCCTTGTATGGGTCGGGCTTGCGGAGCTTGCGTATGTTGGCCGCGACTTCGCCGACCTGCTGCTTGTCGATCCCCTCGACCACGAACCTGGTGGGCGACTCGACCCGCAGCGTGATCCCCTCCGGCGGAGTCACCGGGACCGGGTGGCTGAACCCGAGCGAGAACTCCAGGTCCTGGCCCCTCGCCTGCACCCGGTAGCCGACCCCGACGATCTCGAGCGTCTTGCGGAACCCCTCGGTGACTCCGGTGACCATGTTGGCGATCAGCGAGCGGGACAGGCCGTGCAGCGCCCGGATCTCGCCCTCGTCGCTCGGCCGGGTCACCGTGATGACCCCGTCGGCCTGCGCGACCTCGATGGGCGCGGCCACCTCCATGCTCAGGGTGCCGCGCGGCCCGGTCACGGTCACCGCGCGGCCCTCGATGGTGACGTCCACGCCGCTGGGGATGACGACGGGCGTCCGTCCGATTCGTGACATCTGTTTTTCCCTAAAGACGCCGAAGGCGCTTTTCGCCCTTTCCTTACCAGACGTAGGCGAGGACTTCCCCGCCCACGCCCTTCCTGTTCGCCTGCTTGTCGGTCATCAGCCCGGACGACGTCGAGATGATCGCGACGCCGAGGCCGCCGAGGACCCGCGGCAGGTTGTCCTTGCGCGCGTACACCCGCAGCCCGGGCTTGGAGACCCGCTTGAGCCCGGCGATCG
>NZ_DASYZI010000065.1:0-3223 GCF_035946395.1 Actinocrinis sp. | reverse complement strand
GACTTCGGCTGGGCGTCCACCTGGCCCTCGCCGTCCTTGGCCGCCGCCTTCATCTCCGACTTGAAGATGCGCAGCGACTGGCCGACCGAACGCGCGGCGTCCGGGAGCTTGCGCGAGCCGAACAGCAGCACGACCAGCGCGACGATGATGACGATGTGCCAGCCCTCAAGCCCACGCAGCATGGTCCAACTCCTACAAGCGTCAATACGGCCGGAACGTTCCGTTCCGGTACACGCTTTCAGACTAACCTGCCACCCCGGCATCCCGGGAGGCCTCACGCGCCACGATCTGATCGCGCAGGCCACGGGCCGCTGTACGCAGCGCCTTCTCGGGATCGACACCGAGGGACCTGGCATGCGCGGCCACGGAGAGCAGTAACTTTCCGATACCGTCCGCGTCCTTGGCGTGATCGGCGGCTTCGGGCGGCAGCGCCAGCAGGTCGAGCGGAACGTCGCTGTTGCGGGCGCGTTTGAGCAGCTTGTGGGTCAGCATGAGCGCGGGCAGGTTGAGCGGGACGCCCTCGACAGCCGACGTACGGCCCTTCTCGGCGGCCTTGATCTTGTCCCAGTTGGCCTCCACGTCGGCGGCGGTATCCGCCTTCACGTCGGCGAAGACGTGCGGGTGCCTGCCGATCAGCTTCTTCGCGATGCCCTCGGCGACTTCGTCGATGGTGAACGGATCGCTGGGGTGCTCCTGAGCGATGCGCGAGTGGAAGGCCACCTGCAACAGGACGTCGCCGAGTTCCTCACGCAGCGCGTCACGGCCCGGGCCCGGCTCGTCGTAACCGCCGTCCTCGATCGTCTCGACCGTCTCGTACGCCTCTTCGATCAGGTACTCCATGAGCGATTCGTGCGTCTGTTCGGCGTCCCACGGGCACCCGCCGGGCGAGCGGAGCCGGTCCATCACCGCGACCAGGTCGAGGACCTTCGCGCCGGGCAGGTCGTAGCTGCCGGGCAGCAGTTCGAGTTCGATGTCCGAGCCGTCCGCCAGCAGTTCGCCGAGCGCCTGGGCCAGCGCGCCGTCACCGTCCGGCGCCGCGATCCACACCACGGTCACGCCCACCTCGGCCTGGCCGACCAGGTCCCGGGCGATCTCGTACGCGGCGGCCTCACCGTCGAAAACGATGATCTGCACGTCAGCGTCGTCCAGGTACGGCAGCACCGGATGGTCCGGCGAGCCGGTGTGCACAACGGCTTCGGCGCCGGTCATCAGCCGCCAGGCGGCGGCCGAGACCAGGCCGGGCGCGACGCGCGGAGAGAACGGGACGAGAACGATCCTGCCAGCCATGCGACAACCCTAACGGGCTCGTTGCGATGCCCATGTCGACGGCTACATCGACAGCACGCCGTCGATCAGCGCGCGGCACCAGGCGAGCAGTTCGAGGCCGGTGACCGGTTGGCCGCCGATCCGCTGCGTCATCGGTTTGGGTACCAGGATCGTGTGCGTCGGCGCCTTGTTGAGCGACTTGGGGTAGACCCGCTGCAAACGCATGACCTGCGACTCGCGCAGATCGACCGGCGCGAACTTGATGTAGTTGCCCTGCATCGCGATCTCGGTCAGCCCGGCGGCTCGCGCGTGCGCACGGAAGAGCGCAACCGCGAGCAGGTTGCCGACCGGGACCGGGAGTTGGCCGTAACGGTCGACCAGTTCGTCGTGTACCTCGGTGACGCCAGCGGTGTCGGTGATCGAGGCGATACGCTTGTAGGCCTCCAGACGAAGCCGCTCGTCCGGTACCCAGTCGTGCGGGATATGTGCGTCGATCGGCAGGTCTACACGCACGTCGACCGACTCGGGCTCGATGCGTCCCTCGGCCTGCGCGCGGTACTCGGCGACGGCCTCGCCGACCATCCGCACGTAAAGGTCGAAGCCGACGCCCTCAATATGCCCGGACTGCTCGCCACCGAGCAGGTTGCCCGCGCCGCGGATCTCCAGGTCCTTCATCGCGACGTACATGCCCGCACCGAGGTCCGTGTGCTGCGCGATGGTCGCCAGGCGTTCGTGCGCGGTCTCGGTCAGCGGCTTCTCGGGCGGGTAGAGGAAGTACGAGTACGCACGCTCACGGCCGCGCCCGACCCGGCCGCGCAGCTGGTGCAGCTGGGACAGGCCGAAGACGTCCGCGCGCTCCACGATCAGCGTGTTGGCGTTGGAGATGTCGATGCCGGACTCGACGATCGTGGTGCACACCAGCACGTCGAACTCGCGGTTCCAGAAGTCGACGATGAGCCGTTCGAGGGTGTGCTCGTTCATCTGGCCGTGCGCGATGGCGATGCGGGCTTCGGGAACGAGTTCCTGGAGCCGCGCGGCGGCCCGGTTGATCGACTCGACCCGGTTGTGGATGTAGAAGACCTGGCCCTCGCGCAGCAGCTCGCGGCGGATCGCGGCGGCGATCTGCTTCTCGTCGTACGCGCCGACGAAGGTGAGCACCGGGTGCCGCTCCTCGGGCGGGGTCTGGATGGTGGACATCTCGCGGATACCGGTGACCGCCATCTCCAGCGTGCGCGGGATCGGCGTCGCGGACATGGTCAGCACGTCCACGTTGGCGCGCATCTGCTTGAGGTACTCCTTGTGCTCGACCCCGAAGCGCTGCTCCTCGTCCACGATCACCAGGCCGAGATCCTTGAACCTCGCCTCCTTGGAGAAGAGCCGGTGCGTGCCGATGACGATGTCCACGCTGCCGTCGGCCATGCCGCGCAGTACCTCCACGGCCTCCTTGTCGGTCTGGAAGCGCGAGAGGGCCTTGATGTTGACGGGGAACTGCATGTAGCGCTCGGCGAAGGTCGAGAAGTGCTGCTGGACCAGCAGCGTGGTGGGCACCAGCAGCGCCACCTGCTTGCCGTCCTGCACCGCCTTGAACGCGGCGCGGACCGCGACCTCGGTCTTGCCGAACCCGACGTCGCCGCAGACGAGCCGGTCCATCGGCCGCGGCGCCTCCATGTCCCGCTTCACGTCCTCGATGGCCTGCGCCTGGTCGGGCGTCTCCTCGAACGGGAAGGCCTCCTCGATCTCGCGCTGCCACGGCGTGTCGGGCGGGAAGGCGTGCCCCTCGCTCACGAGCCGCCGCCGGTACAAGACGATGAGCTCCTGGGCGATCTCGCGCGTCGCGGCGCGCACGCGGGACTTGGTGCGCTCGAAGTCGGCGCCGCCCATCTTGTGCAGCGTGGGCGTCTCGCCGCCGGTGTAGCGCCGCACCACGCCGACCTGGTCGGTCGGGACGTAGAGCTTG